>CAZCCC010000006.1:0-46924 GCA_964497245.1 uncultured Gammaproteobacteria bacterium
TTCAAGGCGAAAAGAGGGTTTTATTATTGGTAGGTTTTAATTTTTTGGAAAAAATTATCTTTAATTAAAAAATAAAAAAACGTCCGAACCTGTTTGTCAGGTTTATCGGACGTATTAAATCAATTTGCGAATCAATTCGCATTTATTTTGTTACAATTGCAGCAATTAGGGTTACCTTCCGGGTTTCGCTCTGACGTGATATGGTGGAGAGATTATTTAAATTCTAACCCTCTACCACAAATATGCCACAAAAGATCAAAAGAAATACCCAAAGAGAACTAATTGCCCTAAAAAAGCATAGCTATTAAAATTTTATGATATTAAAGAAACTCTAACCTTTTTATAAATGCGGAGCTTTTTATTTATTTATTTTTGTGGTATAATCAAAACAAGATAAACCCTATTTTTAGCCTGCCTTAAAATTTTAATTTGCTCAAAATTGAGCAAATAGCAAGAAAAGAATTATTCTAAAATATTTAAACTTAAATTTTAACGGTAAATGGACTGGACAAATCTTGGTTTAATTTTTATTGCCGGATTGAATATTGGCTTGGCATCTTTGGTTTGGTTAAAAAACCCAAAAAATAAGATTAATATTACCTTTTTTGCCACAGTATTTTTAGTAGCAACATGGACTTTAGGCATGGCATTTTTTAGAGAAGCCAAAACAGAACAACTGGCTTGGCTTGGTACGTGGCTTCAAAATGGCTCTGGCGCAATGTTGGTTATTCCATTTTTTTTGCTTTCAATTTATTTTCCATATCAAAATAAAGTTTTAAAAAAATGGCAAATTTTATTAATTAGTATTAGTGCAGTCATCATATTGTTAGTAGTGGTAATACCTGGCATTTGGGTTAAAAAAATTATTCTAGATCCACCAAATAATACTTATCAATTAGGTAAATTTGGAATTACTTATTTTAATATTCATTTCTATTTTTACGTTATTTTAGCTTTTTATATTTTTTTTCAAAAATACAAAACCAGTCAGGGTTTTATTAAAAAACAACTCTTCTATTTAATGGCAGCAGCAGCTATTATTGCAATCTTCGGTTCAATTTTTGCCGCCTTAATGCCATTGATTTTCAACAAACTGGGACCATACTGGCTAGGTCCTTACTTCTCTTTGCCAATGATTTTAATTTTCATTTATTTTATGTATAAAAATAATTAATTTTTTGGAAACTTAGTTACTTATGTTAAATTATCTAATTATCATAACCACATCCTTAATGACATTTTTGGCTTTTAATTTGGGAGTTTTTAGTCTATGGAGAAACCCTAAAGCCAGAGTGGTTCAATTGTGGTTTCTAACCAGTATGGCAGTAACTGTTTGGGGAATTGGGTATTTGCTGGCTATAAATGCTCAAAGTGATGCTGAATCATTTTTTTATCTTCGACGCTTGGTTTATGTCGGCGCTTCTTTAATACCAATTTTTTCTTTTCATTTTATTGCTGCTTTTTTATTTAAACACATAAAATATAAATCTTTAATATTTTTTGGGTATATTTTAGGATTAATTTTTCTAATTTTAATTAATTTCACCAATTTTATTATCAAAGGTGTTCAATATTTGGAAAATTTTGGACGTTATGAAGAAGTAGCTAATTTTGGTTTTAAGCTATTTTTAATTTATTTTTTATTTTTTGCGTTTTTTGGATTTTATCTTTTACTTATAGGATATAAGGAAAATGATGGTATTAGAAAAAGACAAATTTTTTATTTTATTTTAGCCCATACCTTTGGCTTTCTCGGCGGGATTTCAAATTTTATTACTGATTTAAACGGTATTTACCCTTATGGCCAAATGATTGTTTGGTTATACCCGATATTTGTGACTTATGGTATTTTTATTAATGAAATTAAAATTAAGATAAAGTTTTAATTATAAAATGAGATTCAAATTATTCATTATATCTACTTTGTCGCTGCTACTACCTGTATTTAAAAAATATACTTTTGCTTTTTTAGTTCATCCTCGTGATATCAAAGATATAGATAGTTATATTCCTTTATCACGTTTTATCCCTTACTGGTTCAAAGAAAAGATTAGCTACTATTTATGGCCAGTAGCAGTTTCCGAAATCACCGGATTGAAAAATAAAGCTGGGAAAGACATTGTTGGTTGTATAATTGCTTGCCCAATGACAGCAGGCCAGTTAATGAATCATAGAGATAGAGCGAGATCTAAAATTATCAAAGCGGCCAAATTGGCAAAGTCTTTGGGGGTAAATATGGTGGGACTTGGTGCTTTATTATCATCTTTAAGTAGAGGGGGTTTAGATATTACTGAAAAAGTAAAATCAGTTGGTGTTACTACTGGTCATGGCTTGACAGTTTATATTGTAACCCAGCATGTTTTAAAAGCGGTAAAAGTTTTGGATATTGATCTTTCCAAATGTGTTATTGCAGTAGTCGGTGCAGCTGGATCAATTGGTTCTGGCTCAATTAAAATTCTGATAAAAAATAACTTTAAGGAAGTTATTTTATTTGATGTTGAAAGAAAAAACGATGAATTAATGGAATTAAAAATAAAATTACTTTCAATTAACAGTAAAAATAACATTACTAGTTCTAATCAGATGAATGATTTAAAGCGAGCAGATATTATAATAACAGCTACAAATGCGCCAGATACATTGGTTCGTTCCAGACATTTGAAACCAGGAGTAGTAATTATTGATGATGCCCAGCCAACTGATATTGATGAAGAAATTTTTAAATCACGTGACGATGTACTTGTGTTGGAAGGAGGCGTCGTTAATACACCCAATATAGATTGCCATTATAATTTAGGGCTTAAACAAAAAGGCGACATATTTAGTTGTTTAGGAGAGGTTCTGGTGCTGGCCTATTTAGGATATCAAAATAATTATAATGTTGGAAAACTTGATCAAAATAAGATAGAATTAATTAAAGAGACAGCATCAAAATTAAACTTTCTTCCGGGCGAATTTCAAAATTATTATAAATTATATTCCCAAGAGGATATTATAAAAATTAAAAATATTATTAAAAATGAAAAATAAATTAAATTTAGTTGAACAAAAAATGGCTATTAATTGTAGTAAGGAATTTGGGAGGATAAAAAAATTTTTAGGTAATCAGCTGCATAAAGCTAATCTTAAAAAAGCCATAGTGGCTATTTCCGGAGGAGTAGATTCTTCGGTTGCAGCGGCTATTTGCTGTAGAGTGCTTGGGGTACAGAATGTTATAGTATTAAAATTGCCATACAAAGGAATTAGTTCTAGTGGAAGTGAGGAAGATGCCGATAAATTAATTAATTTTTTAAAATTACCAAAAAAAAATATTCTAAATTTTGATATTAATAGTGTGGTTAATAATTACAAGAAACAACTAAGGCCAAGCCCATTAAGACTAGGTAATATAATGGCGCGTGCACGAATGATTTATGTTTATGACACAGCAAAGAAATATAAAGGATTAGTTATGGGTACATGTAATAGAAGTGAACTCTTGCTTGGTTATGAAACTAGATATGGTGATGGTGCCTGTGATATAAATTTTTTAGCAAGTTTATACAAAAATCAAATTTATCAATTAGCCCAATTTTATAAACTCCCTAAAAGTATTCTTGAAAAAGAGCCCAGTGCTGAATTATGGCCAGGCCAAACCGATCAGGGAGAACTCGGTTTTACATACACATGGGTTGACCCCTTGCTATATTTGATGTTTGATAAAAAATTATCAAGAAATAAATTATTTAAAGTCTATGGATATAAAAAAACAGATATTCAAAAAATTGTAGACATGGTAGAGAATAATAAATTTAAACAATTACTTCCTCCAACTTGCTAAAATATGGTTTTTGATATTCAAAATATTCTAATTTTGATTGCTATTATAGCTAATTCTATCATTGGAATTTTTGTATTATTTAGAAATTATAAGAACAAGATCAATTTAACTTTTTTTCTTATTCCATTAAGTATGATTCTTTGGTCAATAGGAATGATTGGATATAGGTCTGTTACTACTGTTGAATCCTCAATTTTTTGGGCGA
Source organism: uncultured Gammaproteobacteria bacterium (assembly GCA_964497245.1). Lineage (GTDB taxonomy): Bacteria > Patescibacteriota > Patescibacteriia > Buchananbacterales > UBA6539 > CAZCCC01. Next base: position 4,026 of record CAZCCC010000006.1, read on the forward strand.
GATTATTATACTTTTTCCCCTCAGCAATTCCATTAGTCTATGTCTTATTTTGTCTTTTCTTTGTAAAAATTAAAATTCATCGTATTTTTTATTTTTTACTTTCCATTCCATATATATTTATTGCTGTGTCATGTTTAATTCCAGATTTAGTTATTATAAATATTATATTGCGGATTGGCGAAGAAAAAATAATTGTATTTGGTAATTTTTACTATTACTTTTATATTGCTTATTTTGTTTTATATAGTACAATTGGTTATGTTTTGTTAATCTGGAATTATTTAAAGTCATCTGGAGTAAGAAGAGCACAGATAAAATTTGTCTTCTACGGTACATTTCTTTCAGGCACTTTGGGATTATGTACAAATTTATTTCTGCCAACGTTTGGCTATTTTAAATTTAACTGGTTAGCTCAAGTGTTTTTTATAATCTATGTTTGTTCCATTGCTTATGCTATTGTGCGTTACCGTTTAATGGACATTCGTTTAGTTATTGCCAGAACCATTGCTTTTGGTTTGATTGTTGGAGTTCTCACCATTATTTATGCCAGTTTTTCCGCCATCATTGCCACGTCCTTTGAAACTTTAGTAGGGGTTACTTCAAATATAATTGTTGGCATTGTTGTGGCAGTTTTGGTTGTTGCCGGTTATGGACCTCTGAGAAAATTAATAGAGCGGGCTACCAATGGTTTCCTTTACAAAAAAACCTATAACCCTGACCAATTACTTTCACAAATTTCTGATGTAACGGCTTCAATACTTGATATCCAGCATCTTCTGGCCTTAATTTGCACCACATTAAATGAGGCCTTTCATACCCAAAAACTCGGCATTGCCCTACTTAACAAAAAAAATAAATTAATAGTTGTCCATAAGCAAAATTTCTCCGATGGAGCGGCGGAAAGCTTGGTTGGTTTTCCCGGAGCTGTTGAGGCATTATATAAAGAACTAAAAATTCTGGGTGGCATTTTAGTGATTGATGAAATGAAAACCCGCTTTGATAATGGCGAATTCAAGCCGGCTAATCCGGAATTATTAGCAAAGATTTATGAGCAGGATATCGCCTTGATTTTGCCTTTGCATATAAAAGAACAACTAATCGGCATTATTGCTTTGGGTAATAAAAAATCCGGCGACCCTTACAATCATCAAGATTTAAGGACATTAAAAATTATTACCGGGCAGGCAGCAATTGCCATTGAAAACGCCAGACTTTATGATGAACTAAAAGATTTCAATGTCCGACTGGAAGCGGAAGTCAAAAAGAAAACCGTTGAATTGCGTAAAGCCAACGCCGAACTTAAACAGCTGGACGAAGCCAAATCCGAATTCATTTCAATCGCCTCCCACCAGCTACGCACACCCCTCACAGCAATTAAAGGTTTTGGCTCTATGCTTTTGGAAGGCTCTTTCGGACAACTTGGACTGGAAATTAAAAATCCGATTGAAAAAATCTATCTTTCAAATGAAAGGTTGATTAAACTGGTTGAAAATCTGCTTGATATTTCCCGAATTGAATCGGGCAAACAGGATTTTGACTGGGAAAAAATCCGTCTGGAAGATTTGGCCGGAGCTGTTGTTGACAATCTAAAAAAAATTGCCGAAGACAAAGGTTTGAAATTATCTTTTTGTAAACCGAAAAAACCAACTCCAACAGTAATTGCCGACAACGGAAAAATTTATGAAGTAATGATGAATTTTGTTGACAATGCCATTAAATATACCAAGGAAGGAAAAATTAATGTTTTTGTCAATTCTGACAAGCTAGGAATTGTCACCTTTTCGGTCAAAGACACGGGCAAAGGATTGACTCCGGAAGTTCAATCAGTATTGTTTAAAAAGTTTTCCCGCGGAAAAGAAAGTTTCCGTTACCATACTGAGGGGTTGGGACTTGGGCTTTATGTGGCCAAATCTATAATTGATGCTCACCGTGGCAAAATTTGGGCGGAAAGCGACGGTGAAGAAAAAGGCTCAAAATTCTGCTTTTCTCTTTCATCCAAGGAATCGCCTGATAAATACTGGCAAACAAAAAAAGTAAAAAAAACCAAATAAATTTTTATAACCTTTAATTTTTCAACTTTTAAAATATAACCACAATATTTGATGAATAAATATTTCTACTCATTTTTTTTATTGATATTCTGCTTAAACTCCGCTTTAGGCATTTTTTTGCCCGCTGATTCGGCATTGGCTTCTTTTGAATTAATAAAATCAAACCAATTTGACACTATTTATTATATTGACGGCTACGGTAACCGCCACCCTTTTCCTAATAAGATAACCTATCAAAGCTGGTATGACAATGATTTTTCCAAAGTAATGACAGTTTCCAATGAATTTTTGCAAAATTATCCTTTGGGGAAAAATATCACCATTCGTCCTGGTAAACATCTGGTTAAAATCAGAACCAGCCCCAAAGTTTATGCCGTAGAACAGGGCGGAATATTGCGGGAAATTCCAAACGAAATAGTCGCCGAACTCCTTTATGGAATAAATTGGCGCAAAAAAGTTATTGATATTCCTGAAGTTTTTTTCGGTGATTATGAAATAGGAAACCTAATCAGAGATGAACGTGATATTCCAAACAGCATTCTTTATAAAATTAAAAATAATGATCCCTACTACTATAAAAATAACGGCATTGTCCGCCAATTCGCCTCTTTAAAAGATCTGCAGGCCAACAATTTTAATGTTGATGATGCCGTTGAAGCTGAACACAACTACCATCGGCGCGAAAGACCGATAACCGGCCGCGATAAAAATATTTTTAATCCGGTTGCCTTGCCAATAAAAGACAGGCGAGACTGCGAAAACAAAAACTTAAAAGCGGCTGTTATTTTTCTAACTGATAAAGAATATTTATCCCAAGAAGCCGAAAAGGTTGAAAAAATAAAAAGACAAATTCCAAAACGCTACAACTGGGTGACTTGGGAAATTTCAAAAATCAATCTTGATTATCCAACTGTTATAATGTCTGATGACGGATATCTTTTAGAAAAAAACCAAGATGCAACAATTGATATAAAAAATGAAGTGATTAATACATTTTATGATGACAATCCAGATATTTTTGACTTTATAATAATTTGGACTAATTTCAACACTCCTCCGGAAAAATCAGGTGAAATTGCAAGATTTGTCCAAACCAGCAATAAATGGGAGGGTATTAATCGTTTTAATTTTGATTGGACTTATCTTTACGGCGGAACCGGAAAATTAAAAGGGATAGTAATAATGGGAAATATAAATAAATATAATGTGGAAAATGAAAAAGGAATGAATGAAGCACTCAACTATGTAATGCATGAAATTCTGCATAACTGGTCCGCCTATGTAAATTTTGTTGATGAAAACGGAAACATAAGCAATCAGCTCCTTCGTCCAAAAGACTATAAGCATTGGAGTTATTATGCCGGATTTATCTCCCCTCTTGGCGGCTCCGGCTGGATTGATAATAATGATGGAACTTTTACCAACGGCCTTGCAAAATTAAACGATTCGGGGCTTCGTCAATACAGCCAGCTTGATTTGTATTTAATGGGACTGCTGCCAAAACAATTTGTTGATCCGATAATGATAATTGAACCCGAAATTGAAGGTACGGTTGGAAACAGAATTTTTGCTGAAAAAAAATATATTACTATAGACCAAATAATTGCCGCCAATGGCGAAGTCCAATGCAATTATTAACTACCAAACAACCAAAAGATTTAAAATTAACTACTAACTACTTGTTTAAATATTAACATCCTAAAATAATTTTTTATTTAAGAAAATTGACATTTTAAATTAAATATGATATACTTATATTAGATGCGGGTAGAAATTTCTACCTTTTTTATATTAATTTTTTAGAGATTGGGGTTTAAATGCGATTTTTAAGATCTCATCAAAAATATTTATTGACCGCTTCATTTTTAGTGGTTTTTTTATTTATTTGTCCAAAACAATCCCTTGGGGAATCCGGTATCCAAGCTGTTTCCGCATATTATCAATCTTATCTTGAAAAAGGCTATGGACACGGCCTTAGCTTGGAAGATCTGAAAAATCTTGATAGCGACGGGGATGGGCTTTCTGATTATTTTGAATTATTTGTCAGCCAAACAAATCCTTTAAATCCTGATACCGACGGCGACGGCTACGATGATTATACGGAAATTTATCACGGTTATTCTCCTCGTCATGCCGAACCGATAAAGCTTTCCCAACTTGACTCAAATAATGACAAAATCCCCAACAGCTGGAAAATAAAGTTTGGTCTGAATATATTGGAAAGTGATAATGACGGCGACGGCTACGATGATTATACGGAAATTATGAATGGTTATAATCCCGCTTCGCCGGATCAAACCAAAATTGAAAAAACAATCAGAGTTGACTTATCAAAACAAATATTGACTTATTATTTCGGATCAATCCAACTTGAAAAATTTCCAATTTCCGGAGGAAGGGCCGGCTATCCAACGCCAAAAGGAAATTTCAAAATTCTAGCCAAAGAAGATTCCAAAACTTACGGCGGAATTGGCTGGAATTTTTATTATCCAAATACCAAATGGAATCTTCATTTTACAACAAATTATTGGCGATATTACATCCATGGCGCTTATTGGCACAATAACTTCGGCCAACCGATGAGCAGCGGCTGTGTCAACGTCCACTACCTTGATATGGAAAGATTGTATAATTTCGCTGAAATCGGCACAAAGATAAAAATATTTTAATGGTTTATTTAATATCCTCCCCTCTCTTCAATTTAAGGTATTTTGATGGTAATATGTATATATGAAAAATCAAGCTAAATCTCTGGCCGAAATACGTATTTTGACCGAGATAAACCAACAATTAAAAGAAATATTAGACATAAAGCCTGAAAATTTTCAAAGCCTTGAAATTTTTGATCTGGAAGTAGTACCCAGTCCTAATATTGGGGATTATTCAGTCCCTTGTTTTACATTGGCGAAAGCCTTAAAAAAATCCCCTGTTGAAATATCTTCACTCTTGGCTAAAAATTTCAAACAAACGGAATTAATTTCACGGGTCCAATCTTTTGGACCTTATTTAAATATTTTTTTAAATCCGACTGAATTTAGCAGATTAGTCCTTTCTGAAATTTACAAATTAAAAGAAAAATACGGCAGTTCTAAAATAGGCAAGGGAAAAAAACTAATGGTTGAATTTTTTTCACCCAACACCAATAAGCCGCTTACAATCGGGCATATCAGAAATATCTGCTTGGGAGCAAGTATCTCAAAGATATTAAAATGTTGTGGCTATAAAATAATCAATTCAACTCTTTATAATGATAGAGGGATTGCAATTGCTAAAACGATTGTGGGCTATAAAAAATGGGGAGAGAAAAAAACCCCCAAACAAGTCAGGCAAAAACCGGATCATTTTGTAGGAAGTTTTTATGTCAAGTTCTGCCAAGAAGAAAAAAACGACCCTAATTTGGAAAACGAAGCCAAACGCGCTCTGCAAGAATGGGAAAAAGGAAAAAGAGAAATAAAATCCGTTTGGCAAAAACTAATGGGCTGGGTTCTGGAAGGATTTAAACAAACTTTGGAAAAATTGGAAATAAAAAATTTTGACGAAGAATATTATGAAAGCGAATACTATAATAAAGGCAAAGAAATTGTTGAACAAGGTCTTAAAAAAGGAATTTTTATAAAAAATCAAGAAGGGGTCATTTTGGCCAAACTTGAAAAATTAGGTATTCCCGACAAAATAGTTTTGCGGCCTGATGAAACCAGTCTTTACATAACCCAAGATTTATACTTGGCGTATTTAAAAGACAAAAACAATTTGGACGGTTCAATTTATGTAGTCGGCTCGGAGCAAGATTTATATTTTAAACAACTTTTTAAAATATTAGAACTTCTAGATTTCAAAAATATTGATAAATACAACCACCTGTCTTATGGAATGATCAGACTTTTGGATGGAAAAATAAAATCTCGCGAAGGAGTAGTTAAGGGCACCGGAGCGGATGATCTCATCTGCCAGCTGGAAAAATTAGCCTTGAAAGAAATTGAAAATCGCTATCCTGATTTATCAGACAAAGAATTGAAAAAAAGATCGGCCCAAATCGCTTTAGCGGCTTTAAAATTTTATATTCTGGCTGTTAATCCGAAAACTACGATGATTTTTGAACCGCAAAAATCAATTTCTCTTACCGGAAAAACCGGACCCTACCTGCAATATGTAAATGCCAGGATTAACAGTATCTTTGAAAAAAATGGCAAAAAAATTTCGGCAAAAGTTGATTTCTCTTTATTTAAAGAACAGCCTGAATTTGAATTGATTAAAATTTTGGCTAAATTTCCGAATGTAATTTATTCTTCGGCATTAAAATATGATCCATCTGATCTGACAAATTATCTTTATGATCTAGCCAAATCTTTCAGCTCGTTTTATGAAAAAATACCAGTAATACAAGCTGAGAAACAAACAAAAAAAGCTCGGTTATTCTTAATCAATAATGTTAAAATTGTTTTAAAGACGGGTTTGGACTTGCTAGGTATTCCAATACCAGAAAAAATGTAAGGTATAAAAACTGCCTAAAATCTTAAATATTTTTATAATTTTTACAAAATATGCCAAAGCGAAAAATCAAAATTCTAATTGTTGAAGATGAACAGTTTCTTCTGGATTTATATGATTTAAAATTAAATAAAGCGGGCTTTGAAGTAATCAAGGCTTTAAATGGCACTCAAGGAATTTCTTTGGCTAAAATTGAACTACCCGACCTAATTTTACTTGATATTCTAATGCCGGAAATTGATGGTTATGAAATGCTTAAAAATCTAAAGGAAAATCCTAAAACTAAAAAAATTCCGGTAATAATATTTTCCAATTTATCACAAAAAAATGAGATTGAAAAAGGCTTAAAGTTAGGGGCAAAGGATTTTATAATAAAAACAAATGTTACTCCTGCTGAAATAGTGGATAAGGTTAAAAACTATTTAAAAAAATGAATTTATATCCTTACTTCTTTAAAAAAAATTTTAATTAATAACTCATTAAAATTATGCCAAAACCAATTGTTAACCAAGAAACCTGCATTGGCTGTGGAACCTGTGAATCAATCTGTCCGGCAGTTTTTAAAATTGACGGCGGCGGAAAAGCCCAAGTTCAAGAAGCTGACTATGAAGAAAATAAAGAAGCAATCCAGGAATCAATTGACTCGTGTCCGGTTCAGGCCATAAGTGTTGGAGAGTAATTATTACCAAAAAATTAATTCTGTTTTTCGGGAGGTAAAGCAATATTAATCTAAAATTGCTTTGATTATTTTTTGATAAAACAGATAAAGAGATTAAACCGTCCTGCTTAACAGGCGGTTTTTTAATTAATCCAGTAAAACCAAATATCATATTTCCGATAAAATTAAAAAAATAATAAGAGTGTCCAAATAAGCCATTCCTAATTCCCCCCCCTTTTTTACATAACGAGTGCATGCAGTTGACAAAAATCTAATAGTATGATAAGGTGGTAAACTTTCCCAAAAATGGGAATTTTTTGTTATAAATGATATGAACAAATTTAAAAAAAATCTAAAAAATATTTGGCTGCACCGATTGGAAATATTGGTTCTTTTATCACTAATTTTCCAATTTAATTTCCCTCATTACGCCTTTGCTTTTGAGGAAAAAAAAGATGAAAAAAGCATAATTTTACCCAATTTTGTAATAAGTTCAGAAAAATCAGATAAGGAAAATAGGGTTTCAATTCCCACATTAATTAGGAAAGAAGAAAAAGTTTTAAGAACTTACCATATTCCAATTACCGCTTATTCAAGCACTGTTGACCAGTGCTATGGTGACCCCTGCATAACCGCCAATGGTTTTAATGTCTGTAAACATAACCAAGAAGATGTAATTGCCGCCAATTTTTTGCCTTTTGGAACAAAGGTAAGAATTCCTGAATTATTTGGAGATAAAATTTTTACAGTACAAGACAGAATGAATTCCCGTTATTATTATAGAGCTGACATTTGGATGAAAACCCGACAAGCTGCAATTAAATTCGGAATAGCATACACTACAATTGAAGTTTTAGAATAATTTTAAAATCAATTCATAAATGAAGAGTATTAACTCTAAAGCAAGCTTTAGACTCACAAAGATGCTCACTTACGCTTGTGCTTTGTCTCCCCAGTTTGCTGTGGAATATTCTTCTTACCTCACTGGCTCGGCAATAAAAAAGCTTGCAATTTAAGCTTTTTTTTGTTAAACTGATTTAGTAATAAAATCAATTAACATCTATCCGGCCTGATAGCCAAGTGGTAAGGCAGAGGTCTGCAAAACCTTTATCGCGGGTTCGATTCCCGCTCAGGCCTCCAAAACCAGATCTGATAAATTAAACATCTGTTTACGGGTTCTGCGCCATTAAAAAGCATTAAATTGAGCATACCAGCCTTTGGCTGGGATTTCCGCTCAGGCCTCATCAAAAATAAAGGGTATTAACCCTTTTTGTCGCCAATAAAATTTATAAATATTAAATTATTCAACTACTTAACTTTATCCCATGAACGTAACGGAACTAGCTCGAAAACTAAAAATTCCAACCAAAGAACTGCTGGAAATTCTACCAGCAGTTGGTTTTGGCATAGGCAGAAGAGCAATTAAAATTGATAATCGCCAGGCTCAAAAAGTAATAGAACAATGGCCAAGACTTTTGGCTCAATATAAAACTCAAAATACTCCTGATGAAGAAACTATAAAAGTAGAAAATATTCCTTTACCCCCTGAACAAAAAACAATAATTATTCCTCAAACTATCAGGGTTAAAGACTTCGCCCAAAAGCTGAAATGTTCAATTTCTAAAGTCATGTCCGAGTTGATGAAAAATGGAGTTTTATCTTCAATGAATGAAGAGATAGATTTTGAAACTGCGGCAATCATCGGCAACGAACTTGGGTTTGAAATAGTTATTGATGAAAATATTTATTCGGAAAAAGAAAAAACCACTTCTGAAAAGCTTGAGTCTTTACTCTCAGAACAAGATAAGAAAAAACTTAAAGTCCGACCACCGGTTGTAGTAGTCATGGGTCATGTCGACCATGGAAAAACTAAATTATTGGACACAATAAGGGAAACAAACATTATTGAAAAAGAAAGTGGTGGAATCACCCAACATATCGGTGCCTATCAAGTTGAAAAAAATGGGAAACTAATTACCTTTATAGATACTCCCGGACATGAAGCATTTACTACCATGAGATCACGAGGTGCCAGAGTGGCCGATATTGCGATTTTAGTTATTGCTGCTGACGACAGTATTCAGCCTCAAACCAAAGAATCAATAAAAATAATAAAATCGGCTGGATTACCAATGGTTGTGGCAATAAATAAAATAGATAAGCCTGATGCCAATCCTGAAAAAGTCAAACAGGATCTGGCGTCTATGAATCTAGTTCCGGAAGAATGGGGCGGAAAAACAATCGTTGTTCCAATTTCAGCTAAACAGAATATTGGAATTGATGAATTATTGGAAATTATTATATTGATTACCGAAACCGAAAAAGAAGAGATTATGGCAAATCCAGAAAGGCTTGCGGTCGGAACAATAATAGAATCCCATATTGACAAAGGACAAGGTCCGGTAGCTACTATTTTAATTCAAAATGGAACCCTTAGATCAGGCGACCTGGTTGAAGTTTCGGGAAACTTTTACGGAAAAATAAGAGCAATGAAAAATTTTATCGGAAAAGACGTTAAAGAAGCTCCTCCATCCACTCCGGTCAAAATATTGGGTTTGAAAGCGGCCCCAAGCGTCGGCGATGTTTTGGAAGCAAAATCGGATATTTCTAAAAAAACCAAAATAAAAAAATACCAACTGACTCAACAATCAACTGACTATACTAAACCATCCGATTCTTCAAGTGAAAAAAACGGCTGCAAATCCTTTAATATAGTTTTAAAAGCCGATGTTCTGGGATCATTAGAAGCAATAATCGCTTCTTTGGTAAAGATGGATCATCCGGAAGTGAGAATAAACATAGTCAGTAAAGGACTCGGTAACATTAATGAAAACGATGTAAAAAGTGCGGAAGCTTCAAATTCAATAATCTTTGGCTTTCACGTAAAACTAACCCAAGAAGCCGCCAGTTTGGCGAAAGATAAAAAAGTGGAAGTAAGACTGTATGAAATAATCTATAAATTATTTGAAGACGCCAAACAAAAACTTGAAGAACTTCTTTCTCCGGACATTATACGAACCGATTTAGGCAGGATTAAAGTCCTAGCTGTATTCCATAAAGAAAACAATTCTATGATTATCGGTGGAAGTGTTACTAAAGGTATTGCTAAACTTGGAGCAAAGGTTGATATAATCCGCCAAAAAACAAAGCTGGCAACGGGTAATATTACCCAGCTTCAAGTTAATAAAGTAGATGTAAATGAGGCTGAGATGGGAAAAGAATGTGGGATGAAATATGAAGGCAAACCAATAATTGAAAAAGATGATTTTTTGGAATTTTATACTGAGGAAATTAAGGAAAAAAAGATTTAAAATAAACCTTACTATCATATTTGGTAAATAACCGTATATCCTAATCGTCAAATAATAAATAAGGATGATAATATAAATATTTAAATGCCGCATAGAATTGAACAAATTAATCAACTCCTACGCCAAGAACTCGGCCAGATAATACTGGCCGAAATTGATTTTCCTAGAAATTGCCTGGCCACAATTACTAACGTGGAATCTTCAAAAGATATTAGGCATGCAAAAATTTGGATTTCTGTTATTCCTGGTAAATATAAAAAAAAAGTGTTAGACAAACTGAACTCAAATATAGGACATCTGCAATTTTTACTCAACAAAAAGCTTTCCCTTAAGCCCTTACCTCGCCTGCGCTTTGCGATTGATGATACGGAGACAAAAGCCTGTGGTATAGAAGAAATACTTGACCGAATAAAAAAAACCAGCTAGTATACTAAGCTGGGTATTTTAATTCCCTGCCTTGAATACTATGGAAATTTCTTCTTGTAGCCAAAAAATATATTCCAAAATAAAAGAATCTAAAAACGCCATAATTATTACCCATCCAAATCCCGATGCGGACGCTTTGGGTAGTATGGCTGCTTTTGGACATCTGTTTGAAAGATTGGATAAAAAATACTCCAAATTCTGCATGAACCAAGCTCCCAATAACTTGTCATGGATAGTTAATTTTGAAAAATTTATAATCGATTGTAAACAAATTGAAAAAAATGATTACGATTTGGCGATAGTTCTTGATTCCGGCGATTTGGAATATGCCGGGATAAAAAAAATTTTCAGCAGTATCCCCAAAAAAATATTCTTAATTAATATAGATCACCATATTACTAATACTTTTTTCGGTGATATAAATTTAGTTGACACTGAAGCGGCATCGACAACTGAAATAATCTACCACCTGTTAGAGTCTTTAAAAATAAAAATAAAATCAAAAACAGCGAATGCTCTTTTGGCCGGAATTATTGGAGATACCTATAACTTTACCAATCCAAACACTAACTATAAATCACTTGAAACCGCTTCTGAACTGTTACTTTATGGTGCAAGGCTCAAACATGTCCACGATTCAATTTTTAAAAATAAAACAATTGATAATTTAAAAGTTTGGGGGGAAATTTTAATGGGTTTGAAATACAATCCTGAAATGGAAATTGCCTATACGGTTTACAATTTTGATAGTTCAAAATTAAACATTAATTCTGAAAATATCTCAGAAGGAATAACTAATTTTTTAAATAATATTTCCGGGGTCAAAGCAGCCCTAATTCTGCAACAAATAGACAAAAATACCATAAAAGGTAGTTTTAGAACAAACCACGACTTGATTGATGTCTCAAAACTAGCTATGATATTAGGAGGAGGAGGTCACCAGAAAGCCGCTGGTTTTAAAATTAAAGGCCATCTTTCAAAAACAAAAAATGGCGAATGGCAAATTGAATAGAGAAATTAAAAATTTATAATAATAAATAGTATGTATCTTATTCCAACAGTAATTGAAAAATCAAACTTTGGTGAAAGGGCTTATGATATTTATTCCCGTTTACTCAAAGAGCGAATCATTTTTCTAGGTTCGCCTATTGACGATCCGGTAGCAAATACTGTAATCGCTCAACTTTTGTTTCTAGACAGCGAAGATTCAAAAAAAGACATTAAAATCTACATCAATACTCCGGGAGGATCGGTAACCGCCGGCTTAGCAATTTATGACACTATGCAGTACGTCAAATCAGATATTATTACGATCTGCGTTGGCATGGCTGCTTCAATGGGAGCAGTGCTGTTGGCCGCAGGAGCCAAAGGAAAAAGAATTGCTCTTCCAAATTCTGAAATTATGCTTCATCAAATAATGGGCGGAGCTGAAGGCCAGGCCGCTGATATTAAAATCCGAGCTGAGCATATATTAAAAATTAAAGACCGGATGAATCATATTTTAACCAAACACACAGGACAAACAATTAAAAAAATTGAGGCTGATACTGATCGCGATTATTTTATGGGTGCAGAAGAAGCCAAATTATATGGAATTATTGATAAGATTATTAAATAAATCATTTAAATTTGTGAAAATTCAACAAAAAATCAAGAATAAAATTTCAACAAAGACGAAAGTACTAATATTAATTTCCGTATTAATTATTGCGACTCCTTTAATTTATTTTGCTTTCATGCCCCCAAACTTTTGTAGTTTTCGTACTCGATTATATAATAATGGACCAGTTCCAATTGGATCAAATAGTAGCAGTTATTATTGCAGGTTAGGAGTTGGACCTAGAATTTTCTATACAAAATTTAGTAACAATATAGTAACTGGCATTATTGATCAACAAGTTGCCAATACAACACTTATTACAATGACTGCCAATTCTATTAGTAATGGTAATGGAACTGTCAAAGATAAGGCACAAAAAATTATGGACTGGCTTCATAGTAATAACGGATTGGTATCAGGAAATTGCGGTGGGGCTGATTCTAGAGGCAGAACAGCTCATGAAATAATTTCCTCAAAATGTTCTACTGGTTGCACTGATTGGACTTTAGCATTCGTAGCTTTGGCTAGAGCCAAAGGCATTTCAGCTACAGTGACGGAAACAGTTAGTGATCGATGGGTTATAGAGAGCCAAAGAGCCGGTTGCTTGAAATTACCAAAAGAAGGGCATTTCTTTTCTGAAATTTATACAGGAATCAGATCTAACAATGGATGGGAAATAGCTGACCCAACCTTTGGTGGTTTTACCACTATAAGAAATGGATTTGTTTTACTTAGAAGTCCAGGTGATTGTTTTGGTTGTGGCATTTATCATAGATTTTTTAGAAGGGGCTTATCATCTTGGGATTATGGTTTGCTAAACGACACTGATTTTACCAATGCAGCTAAAAATGATATTGGAGTAAATAGGGTCTGCAATTAATGGCAAAATTATTGTTTTCTTCTCATGAAAATCAAATTAACTAAAATAAAAAATTACAAATTCTTATAGCAATTTTTTAATTTTAACTTAACTATTGACACTTGCTGAAAATCTGCTAGTATAAATATATCTTTAAAAATCAAACAGTTATCAAGAGTGCTACTTGACAAGGGAACTGACCCAAAGGTAGCCGGCAACTCTCCGATTTCATATCGCGAGTAAGTGCTAAATTCAGCCCAAATTACTGGGGAAGATAACAAAGAGAAAAAACTCTTCACTGCATCTTGTCCGAAGAGTTTTTTTAATCAAAAAAGCCAATCTTCCCATAATTACAGACTTTGACCCGGAACAAAGATTGGTTTTTTTGATCTTTAGTTTAATTTGATTTTTAGACTACAACAAAAGGAGAAATTTGCCATGAAAGATAATAACAGTGCTTGTCCGGCGTGCCTTGCAACAAAGGAATGTCCACATTGCGGCAAAGAAATTTACGTTTGGTTTATTAACGAGCACCAAAGGTGTGCTAATCCGGAATGTAAAAAACCAATTCTTTCTAGCAAACAAAAAGCAAAGTATAGGGTCTAAAAGAGGGAGAAATTAAGGATTGAATCCTAATATTACTCCCTTATTTTTTACTAAATAAATAAACGTTTAATACTACCTGTCATTTAGCACCACTAATTTAAAAAACCCTACCTTAAAACAAATTTTGAATAAAATTAAGATGTCCTGACTGAATTTTTCGAATAAGTATTAAAAAAATTTATTATAAAACAATAAAAATAGTAATAAATAAACTATTGCCAAAAAGACAAAAGCATGCTACAATCTAAAAAGCTTAATTAATAACTGAAATAGAGTATTAGCTATGCGGAGAGATTTTAGTAGAATCACTGAAAATATCGTTTTTTCCCTTAAATTTTACGTTTTACCAACTCTAACTCGTAAGGATATTAAGTCTTCCAAATTTGGGAAAACTGAAATCAAATCAATGTCTGCCTTATATTTTATTATATAAGGGGTTGATTTGTTTTTGCCGATAAAATTATCGGCATATCCGCAAAATTCAATTGCTGATTCTCTATCTCGTTTATCGGAGATATTTTTATGGAAATTATTTATTGGATCGCCGCTTTGCCAATAGGCGTTATTATCGGTGTCTTTTTTGGTTATCAAATGAGGAAAATGTGGGCGGTAAAAAAGAAAGATACCATTGAAACAAAAGTTGAAGCATTGCTTAATGAAGCCAAAGCTAAACAAAAAGAAATTTTACTTCAGGCAAATGATAAAGCATTGGAGATAATCAGGGAAGCAAAAATAGAAGAAAAAGAAAAACAGCAAAATCTGATTCGTTCCCAAAAAAGATTAGAGCAACGAGAAGGTCTTTTTGACCAAAAATTACTTGAATTGGAAAACAAAAAACAAGAGCTTTTTGAAAAAGCTGAAAAAATTGAAAAAATTAAAAAAGAAGTGATAAAAATCAAGGAAGAACAGATGATAAAACTTGAAAAAGTAGCCGGACTGACAAAAGAAGATGCTAAAAAAGTACTCTTGGATAATACTGAAAGAGAAATTAAAGATGACCTTTTGGTAAGAATAAAAAAACTTAATAGTCAGTCAAACGAAGAACTTGCTAAACAAGCAAGGGAGTTGCTGGTTTTGGCAATTCAGCGTTGCGCAGTTTCTCATGCGGCTGAAAGTACTACAACAACTATTGATTTGCCAAGCGATGAAATGAAAGGCCGAATAATCGGACGCGAGGGAAGAAATATCAGGACAATTGAAAGAATTACCGGCGTAGAAATAATCGTTGATGATACTCCGCAAGCTATAACTGTTTCCGGTTTTTCTCCTATCAGAAGACACGTTGCCAAAAAAGCTTTGGAAAAACTTATTTTAGATGGAAGAATTCATCCAGTTAAGATTGAAGAAGCTATTGAAACTGCTAAAAAAGAACTGGCTCAGGAGATTAAAGAAGCTGGAGAAAACTCTTTATATGAATTGGGAATTACCGGTATAGACCCAAAACTTGTCCAAATTTTAGGAAGATTGAAATACCGAACAAGCTATGGTCAAAATATTCTGCAACATTCAATTGAAATTGCAAATCTTTCAACTCTTTTAGCCCAAGATCTAGGAGCTGACGTTTCAATTGCCAAAAAAGGCGGACTGTTTCATGACATCGGTAAAGCAGTTGACCATGAAGTACAAGGAGGCCATCCTGAAATCGGCTATGATATTCTAAAAAAATTCGGAATGCCAGAAGAAATAGCTTATATTGCCAAAGGTCATCATGATGACAACCCTAAAACTCTTGAAGCAATTATTGTCAAAGTGGCTGATGCAATTTCGGGAGCAAGACCGGGTGCGCGTAAAGATACTTACGAACAATATTTGCAGCGCCTTGAAGACCTGGAAAAAGTTGCGACAAACTTTGCCGGCGTTGACAAAGCCTATGCAATTCAAGCCGGACGGGAAATTAGAGTTTTTGTCGTTCCAGAAGAAATAGATGATCTGGCAGCAACTAAAATCGCTAAAGATATCGCAAAGAAAATAGAAGAAGAGCTGAAATACCCAGGTGAAATAAAGGTAACTATAATCCGTGAAACCAGAATTATTGAATACGCAAGATAATTATTAATAAAAGCATTTGAAAATAAAAATTTTCTCTTTGCTTTAATAATCTTGATTATGAAAATATTATTTTTCGGCGATATTATCGGTAAAATTGGAAGGAAAGCAATTAAAAAAAATCTGCCGGAATTAAAAAAAGAATTTAAACCCGACCTTATCATTGCTAATGTTGAAAACTTAGCTCACGGAATCGGAGTTACCAAAAAAACGCTTCAGGAACTTACTGAATCCGGAATTGATTTTTTTACTTCTGGAAATCATATTTTTAAAAAACCAGAAGCAAAAATAATCCTTAATGAAAAAAATTCAAATTTAATCAGACCGGCTAATTATCCCGATAATCATCCTGGAAATGGAGCAAAAATTTTTGAAATCGGTTCAAAATCAGTCCTAATTATAAATTTAATTGGACGGGTTTTCATGAAAGATCAAGTAGGCTGCCCCTTTAAAAAAATTGACCAAATATTGGAAAGATTTGATTTAACCAAAATTTCAGCGATAATAATTGATTTTCACGCAGAAGCAACTTCCGAAAAACAAGCATTAGGCTGGTATGTTAACGGCAGAGTTTCAGCACTCTTTGGCACCCATACACATGTTCCGACAGCCGATTCAAAAATACTCAACAATGGTACTGCTTTTATTACCGACGTTGGCATGGTTGGAGCATTTGAATCTGTAATCGGCGATAAAATAGAACCTATTGTCAAAAGTTTTTTAACTGAAACTAATCCCAAAATTGAAATCCCAAAAGAAGGGCTTGTCCAAATTAATGCTGTGCTGGCTGAAATTGATGGTAAAACAAAAAAGGCTGTAAATTTAAAAAGGGTAGACAAAATAATTAAGGTATAGTATTATTTAAATACCAATATCACTAAAAATAATTAATCATAAACTGCCCTAATACTGTTGGGCAATAAAAATAATTAAACGCCACCTATGGTGGTTTAGAAAGGAGTAACCATGAATAAAGCAGAACTAATTGATGTAATAAGTGGAAAAGTCGGGGTTTCTAAAAAAGAAACCGAAGATGTAATTGACACCATGGTTGATACTATTATCGCCAAACTCAAAGAAGGCGACGAAGTAACTTTAACCGGTTTTGGTGCTTTTTCGGCTCGAACAAGAAAAGGACGGATAGGAGTCAACCCCCGCAATCCAGAAGAAAAAATTGACATTCCATCAGTTGTCGTGCCTAAATTTAAAGCAGGAAAAAATCTAAAAGAAGCACTGAAAGGAAAAAGAAACAAAGTAGAAGAAAATATAGAATCCGAAAAAGAAATTATTAAAGAACAATCTTCAGCAACTGAATAATTTTTAGATAAAAAAATAACGGACAAACTTATTGCCGTTATTTTTTTATTTTATTTTTATCGCAAAATCCAACCCCCATCAACAATTATTGTCTGACCGGTAATATAATTTGATTTTTCAGATGCAAGAAACATCACGGCATCGGCAATGTCTTTAGGCTGTCCCATTCTTGCTAGCGGAATAATCCCAATGGTTTGTTTTTTGCTTTCTTCTGTACTGGTTTTGTCTGCACCTGGAGTTTCTATCGCTCCCGGAGCAACAGCATTAACATTTATTTTCTTCGGGGCCAATTCCAAAGCTAATGTTCTGGTTAAACCATTTACTCCTGCCTTAGAAGCGCAATAATGGACAAGACCTTCAAATCCCACCACTGAAGCGATTGAAGAAATATTAATAATTTTTCCTCCAGATTTCATTATACTGACAGCTTCACGACAACACAAAAAAATACCTTTCAAATTAATATCAATGACTTTATCCCACTCGGATTCCTTCATTTCTGTAAAAGGCACAAAAGGAAAAATTCCCGCATTGTTAACTAAAATATCAAGCCGTCCAAATTTTTTTATAGTTTGGTCGAATAAATTTTTCACTTCTGATTTTTTTGAAACATCACACTTAACAGCCAACGCCTTAATACCTGTTTTTTTTAAGTCCCTTGCAACTTTTTCACAACCTTTTTGATCAATATCTGATACCACAACATTGCATTTTTCAAAAGCCAAAGTGGATGTAATGCTTTGACCAATTCCTTGCTTTGCGCCGGTAACAATGGCGACTTTGTTTTTTAAACCCATAAAATTATATTAATTAAATTGTTAATGTTTTAATTATAGCAAATAAACAGTTACTTGTTAATTTATCTTATAATCGTGTTATTAAAAAACACCTTAATTTTAAGGTGATTATTTATAAATGAAGATAAATAGATCCAAATGTCTTTTTTAAATTAATTCTAGACTATTTAGAAAGGCTGCCAAATTAAATTATGGTGGGACGTACAGGATTTGAACCTGTGACCGTTTGCTTAAGAGGCAACTGCTCTACCAACTGAGCTAACGTCCCATTTTTATATTTATAAAAAAATTATGCTAAAACATATTATCTTCCGCACCTTTCCTGCCCTCGGTAGGATTCGAACCTACAACAACAGGTCCGAAGCCTGTTGTGATATCCATTTCACCACGAGGGCAGGAAAGGTGCGGATATTAAACTGCAATACTACCAACAAAATTTGCCATTCTCTCCCAGTAATATTAATCCGAACAATTAAAACAACATATCATAAAAATACAAAAAAATCAACCCCTCAACCATACTAGGGTAATAGTTAATCTAAAAGATCCGGACTAAGCATGTGGGATCTAGCTGTTTCTTTTGAAATCAATCCCTCATTATACAAATTAATTAAATCCTGATCCATTGTAATCATTCCTTCTTCGGCACTTGTTTGAATTACTGTTTTTATTTGAGTAATTTTATTTTCTCTTATTAAATTAGCAACAGCGGGAACATTTAAAAGTATCTCACGAGTGGCAATCCGACCTCCTCCTTCTTTGGGAATCAGCTGCTGAGAAATAACGGCATTAAGGGTCATTGACAACTGAAGTCTTATTTGTTGCTGCTGGTGTGAAGGAAAAATATCAATAATACGATCAATCGTCTGAGCGGCATTATGAGTATGCAAAGTCGCTAAAACTAAATGTCCGGTTTCGGCTAAAGTAATTGTTGCGGCAATCGTTTCAAGATTTCTCATTTCTCCAACCATTATAACATTTGGATCCTGCCTTAAGACATGGGTCAAAGCGTTTTGAAAGGAAACCATGTCGGTATGAAGCTGCCTTTGCCTAATAACACTTTTCTGCGGTTTAAATAAAAATTCAACCGGATCTTCAAGTGTAACAATGTGTTCGAAGCGTTTTTGATTGATATAGTCTATCATTGCCGCCAATGCTGTTGATTTTCCGCAACCTGTCGGACCGGTTATTAAAATCAACCCTTGTTTCATCTCCAGCAGATTATAAGCTATTTCTGGCATTCTTATATCTTTCATCGTCGGAATTCTTGAAGATATAACTCTGGCCACAAGACCAATATTGTTTTTTTCCCAATGAAGATTAGCTCTAAAGCGATGACCGGTTTTTATTTCATATGATATATCAAGCTCTTTTCTTTTTAAAAAAATAGTTTTCTGTTCCTCATTCAAAATTGGATAAATTAAATCTTGAGCGACTTTGCTGGTAATTTTTGGATGATCTTTTATCGGCTTAAGATTACCATCAATCCTTAAAATCGGAGGCATACCGACAAGGATATGAAGATCAGAAGCACTTTTTTCAACAGCAATTTTGAAAAGGTTATCAATTGACATAATTTTTATCTAATTATAATTCTATTTGATATTCCGTGGCAAAAAAAATTATTCCCATTTTTTCTTTTTTAAAGCCAAGTCGGCTGCTTTTACCTGCGCTTCCTGCTTGCTTGAGCCATTGCTTGCAGCAACCATTTCTTCTCCCAAATAAACTCCAACCTGAAATTTTTTTGCGTGGTCAGGACCGCTTTCCTTTAAAACCTGATACGTAGGAGTTATTCCGACTTTGTCTTGTGCCATCTCCTGAAATTTACTTTTCGGATCAAGATATAATTTATTTGAGAGTATCTCAGGAAGTTCAGGAATCAATATGCCACTTATAAATTCCTTGGAAACTTCATATTTTTGATCAAGATAAATTGCACCAATCAGGGCTTCAAAAGCATTTGCCAATATATAATTTCTAGCCTTACTGTTTGTATCTTTTGATTCTCCTTTGCTCAAATATAAATACTCTTCCATTCCAATCTTCTTTGCGATTTTTGCAAGCATCTGTCCATTAACAAGACTCGCTCGCCAATTAGTAAGTTCTCCTTCTGGATTGCTAAAATTTTTATATAAATATTCAGTAATTACCAACTCCAATACGGCATCACCTAAAAATTCTAATCTTTCATTGTGGGAAAGTGAAAAATTAGGATTTTCATTTATATAAGAACGATGAACAAAAGATTGTTTCAAAAGTTCTTGATTTTTAAAATTAACTCCTATTTTTTTTTCAAATTTGGAAAAATCTCTCATTATATTTTTAACTTGTTGCCGCGGTTATTAAAATAGTTTAATTTAAAGCAACAAAATAATTAATAATTAGTCCTTTTTATCCTCTCCTTTTTCCTTAATAATCTCTTTGTAGATCGTTCCTAAAACTCCATTAACAAATTTTCCTGAAGACTCCCCACCAAAAGTTTTGGCGAGCTCAATTGCTTCATTTATCGCAACTTTCTCTGGAATATCATTATCATATTTCATTTCAAAAATACCAATCCTTAAAACATTTCTGTCAACCATGGTAATTTGTTCAATCGGCCATTCCGGAGCGTATTTAGCTATCAAAGCGTCAATCTCTGACTGATTATCAACAACTCCTTTAACTAAATGAGTGATAAATCCATTGTCCTCAAATTGAGGAGCGAATTCTTTAAGATTACTCCCAATGATTTCCAAAATTTTTTCCCAGCCAAAATTTTTATTATTAAAATCAACCTGATAAAGTGTTTGTAGTACAATAGTTCTTGCAAGATGTCTATTTGACATAAAATCTATTTAATCAATTATTTTTTCTCTTTATTTTTTTTAATTTTTGCCTTTATTATTTCCCGACCCTGGTAACTCCCACAGCTTGGACATACATGATGGGACCTTGCCGGTTTGCTACATTTCGAACATTTTATGAGTTTTATTCTTTTCAAGGTGTCATGAGAACGTCCGCGGTTTGTTCTTGATTTATTTTTTCTTTTTGATGGCACTGACATAATTTAATCAATATTATTTTTTAATGTATTGTTTTTTTTAATTCTACTTTATAAATTAATTTTAGACAAATGTTGCTGAAGCAACCTTATCGCCTTCAGCTCTAAACTTCATCAGCCTGACTCCCTGAGTAGCCCTGCCTAAAACATTGACCGACTTCATTGGCAAACGAATTACTTGTCCTTTGGCAGAAATTATTATTATATCCTCATCAACCGCCTTTGAGTTAACCACTGTAGCAGCAACTATATTTCCGGTTTTTGCAGTAATTTTTGCCGTTTTAACTCCTGAACCTCCCCTGCCTTGAGTCTTATAGTTGTTTAGATTACTTCTTTTCCCATAACCATTCCCCATCATTATTAAAAGCTGACCAATTTTAGACAGTGTTGGATCCACTACATCCATTCCCACAACTTCATCTTTTCCTTTTAATCTGATTCCTCTTACACCTGATGCGGAGCGTCCCATCGGTCGGACCTGTTTCTCCTTAAATTTTATCGCTTGTCCCAAAGATGTAACAAGAATCAATTCATCTTTGCCGGTAGAAGGTTTGACCCATTCCAGTTCATCTTCTTTTTTAAGTTTAATGGCAATAAGCCCTGAACGCCTGATATTATCAAAATCAGAAATATTGACCTTTTTTATATTTCCTTTTCTGGTTACCATTACTAAAAATTTATAATCTCTCAATTCATTCAAAGGCAAAGCTGCTGAAATTTTTTCATTCGGCGCAAGTTGCAAAAAATTAACAATTGCCTGACCCCTTGAAGTACGTGATCCTTTGGGAATATCATACGCTTTCAGTTGAAAAACTCTTCCTTGTGTGGTAAAAAACAAAATATCAGAATGAGTTGTTGTGGTAAAAAATTGGTCAACCAGATCTTCTTCTTTGGTGGTTACTCCTGCCACTCCTTTTCCTCCCCTGCCTTGAGTCCTAAATGTTTCCGGGGGAAGCCTTTTTATGTAGCCACTTTTTGTTATGGTAACAATTGTATCTTCATCCGGTATCAAATCTTCGGTAGCAAAACTTTTTGCCCCATGAGGAACAATCTGAGTTCTTCTTTCACTTTTGTATTTCTGCTTTATTTCAAGCAGGTCATTTTTTATAATATCTAAAATCTTTTTTGGCGATTTTAAAATTGATTCCAAACTTTTTATTAATTCCATTTTTTCTTTAAGCTCCTGCTCAATCCTTAATCTTTCAAGATTCGCCAGCTGCTGCAGCTTCATTTCCAAAATAGCGACTACTTGCCGCTCAGAAAGCTTAAATTTTTTAATTAAATTAATTTTTGCAACTTCTTTGTCTTTTGACTGCTTTATTATTTTTATAATAGCATCAATTTTAACAAGCGCCATCTTCAACCCTTCTAGAATATGGGCACGATCCTTTGCTTTAAGCAATTCATACTCGGTTTTATTTTTTATTACAATTTGTCTATGCTTTATATACTCTTCCAAAATCATTTTCAAAGTGAGTACTCTGGGCTGGATTCCATCAATCAAAGCCAGCATGTTTGAATGAAAAGTAGTCTGCAAGTCTGTCAACTTAAATAAACTATTTAGAATCTTTTTCGGATAAGAATCCTTTTTAAGTTCAATTACAATCCTTACTCCTTCTTTTGAAGATTCATCGCGCAGATCTTTTATACCTTCCAGCCTTTTGTCTTTTACCAATTCCGCAATTTTTTCCAAGGTTTGTGCTTTGTTAGTCTGATAAGGAACCTCTGAAACTATTATTTTAAAAACTCCATTTTTAGACTCAACTATCTCAGTTTTTGCCCGCAAGACAATTCCGCCTTTACCGGTGGCATACATCTGCTTTATTTCATTAATATCAAAAATTATTCCGCCCGTTGGAAAATCTGGTCCCTTAACAAACTTTATTAAATCATCAACTGTGGCATCTGGATTTTCTATTAAATGAACAGTGCCTTCAATTATTTCATCTAAATTATGAGGGGCAATACTCGTAGCCATGCCAACGGCGATTCCCATGGTTCCATTTATTAAAAGGTTTGGCAGTTTTGCCGGCAATACAACCGGTTCTTTTTGTGTTCCATCGTAATTAGAATTGAAACTAACAGTATTTTTCTCTATATCTATAAGTAACTCTTCGGCAATGTTTGCAAGTTTCACTTCGGTATATCTCATAGCTGCAGCCCCATCACCATCCATGGATCCAAAGTTTCCCTGCCCTTTAATCAACGGGTACCTTAAAGAAAAATCTTGGGCCATTCTTACCAAAGAATCATAAACGGCTGAATCTCCGTGGGGATGATATTTACCTAAAACCTCTCCAACAACCGTGGCGGATTTTCTAAACTTCGCTTGAGGCTTAAGACCAATATTCCACATCGCATAGAGAATGCGCCGATGGACAGGTTTAAGACCGTCTCTAACATCAGGCAAAGCTCGTGAAATAATCACTGACATTGCATAGTCAATATAAGATTCCTGCATTTCTTCCACTATCGGCCTATTAATCAATTTTCCGATTCCATCTTTATTCTTATTCTCCTCTGAATCTACAAAAATTTCCTTTGAATCAGTTAAAAACATTTTTTTATTGCGGCCGGAGGGTAGCTTATTTGTTTTTTTATTTTCTTTTGGTTTGTTCGGCATATTTATTCAAAAAATTTAAATGTTTCAATAATCAAATCAGCAGTTGTACTTGCCTTATAACTTATTGCTGCCAAAAAGTAATCCTGCAGTTGTAAATATTTTTTTAATTTATTATCTTCTTCCATTTCAATGAGAGAACCATACTTTTTTATTTCAATAAATTTATCATCTTCTTGCTCATATTTATCGGCTAAAACCATAATAGCCGGATATTCTGATTTTTTTAACTCTAAATAATTCGGATATTTGATTTCAAAATTATAATCTTTATTTTCATAGATTTCCCAATCTTCTGTTTTTTTAAAAATTATTTTCCTTTTAACTTCATCTAAATTAATATCTGTTGTATTTTCTGTTTCTCCTTCTCTAAAAATAACTATTTCTTCCAACCTTTCTTTTACTTCATCAATTTCACCTCTTGCTTCCTGTACCATTGAACTTAGGTTGCCACTCATTTCTTCCCATTCAGATTTCTGAAAAAAATAATCATTTTCTTCCCGAATTTTATTTTTAAAGGAATATATCCAAAATAAAAAAATTGGAGACATTATGATGATGATAATAGTTACCAATATAATCTTTCGGGTCTCTTTGGATATTTTTTCAATACTAAATTTAGTTTCCTGTTTTTCCGGTACTTTACCCATACCAATTTAAGGCTCTAAAATAACTACTTGCAAATCCTGCTGTGGCAGGTCTTTTTTACTGATCTTAAATTTGTTTATTCTCTCTTTGGGACAAACACCTATTTCTCTGCAAAAATTTTCCACTCCATCCATTTTATGTTTTGATTTGATACCCGGAATATCATAGCACATAGGGACAACGATACGCGGCTCAAGCTGACTGATAAGTTCAGTAGCTTGCTTTGAATTTATTACGTTGCCACCACCCACAGGAATCATCAATATATCAACTCCTTCTATTTTTTCAAGTTGTCCATTAGCTATTGTCTCTTTTAAATTTCCCAAATGAGCCAATTTAACCCCATCAATTTCAATTCTATAAATAATATTTCTTTCCTTGTTTTCATTATCTTTATCTTTCTTGACCGCATCAATTCCGTATATGAAAATATTTTTAAATTCATATTCTCCCGGTCCTTTAATTACAAAAGGTTTTGGACCGGATATTTTTTTTATTAATTTATCATCTATCCAACCACTGCTTGTAGTTATAATATCAGCTGAAAATTTTGAAATTTTAACCCCAGAAGAATCATCCGACGGATCAATTATTAAAACCGAATTCTCCCCCTGAATTTTATAACAAGATTGTCCAAACCAATTAATTATCATAAAATTTAAAATATTTCCAATTAATAATTAAATACTCTTTTAAATGATTTATTTGTTTATAGATTCTATAAATTAAAAAAATGACAAACTAAGTCTTTTTTATTTTAACATATAAAAAGTATTTCCGCAAGAAAAAAGTATAAAAAAAAATGGCTAATTTTAGACAATTTTTTAGAAATTTTTTGAAGAGGTAAAGCAAAATTACCTACACTGCAGGGTCAAGGAAAAAACAACTAAAAAATACGTGGTTTAGTCTGTATTTCTATAAATAGCAAAGCTGCTTTAAAAACCAAATTTAGATTTTATATTTAATACTTATTATTCCTTTTATAAAATATTGACAAAAATATTGACAAAAATTGAATAATAGGATATGATTTTTTAGTTGCTAATTTAACAAATAGGCCCTGCCTTTGCAACAGCAGGGGCTTTCTGTAAACTGCGGGAGGCTAAAAAAAAATTATGCTTAAAGTTGAAACAGAAACTAACAAAAAAGACATAAAAGCAGACGATAATAACGACAAAGCCTCTCAGCTGAAAAAAATGTTGGCTGAGGGTGATTTTGTTAAAATCCCAAAAATAGGAGATATTGTCAAGGGAAAAATTATTGATATTTCAAGATCAGAAATTAGAATGGATATCAAAGGACTAACAACTGGAATTGTCCGCGGTCGTGAATTCTTTGAAAGTTCAAGCGAATACGAAGACTTAAAGATTGGAGATGAGGCTGAAGCGACTGTTATTGAACTGGAAAATGAAAATGGTGAAATGGAACTTTCATTTCGTTTTGCCGGACAACAAAAAATGTGGGACAATCTAGCTGAATTAAAAAATAATGGTAAAGTTGTTAAAGCCCTGATTGTTGATGCCAATAAAGGGGGTTTGATGGTGAAGGTTGAGAAAATGGCTGGGTTTCTCCCAGTATCTCAACTCATGCCAGAACATTACCCTAGGGTTCCTGGCGGAGATAAAAATAAAATTTTAGAAAGATTAAAAAGTTACATGGGAAAAAATTTTGAGGTTAAAGTTATTGATATAGATATCTCTGAAGAAAAACTCATTGTTTCCGAAAAAGCCGCCTGGGAAGAAAAACAGCAAGACGTCATTTCAAGCTACAAAGTCGGAGATATTGTTGAAGGCAAAGTAACTGCTGTAACCGATTTTGGAGTATTTATTGAATTCGGCTCAGAAAAACTGGAAGGTTTAGTCCATATCTCTGAACTTGCTTGGCAAAGAATTGATGATCCTTCTAGTTTTGTTAAAGTAGGAAGTCAAATCAAAGCGGAAATCATAAATGTTGAAGGTTCAAAAATATTTCTTTCAATTAAAAAATTAAAAGATGATCCTTGGAAGAATGTTGCTAAATTATACAAAACTGGCGATAAAGTGAAGGGAAAAGTTTTAAAGATAAACCCTTTCGGACTTTTTGTGGAATTAGATAAAGAAATCCATGGACTGGCCCACATTTCGGAATTATCAAATAAACCTATTTCTGATCCATTGGAAGTTGCAAAAATTGGAGATGAAATAGAATTTATTATAATTTCAATTGAACCGGAAAACCACCGATTAGGATTAAGTTTGAAGGCTTTAAAAAGCCCAAGGGATGAAAAAAACCTGAATTCTGAAACCGAACTAAAAGAAGCGGCCGAAAAAGAAACGGGAAATCTAGATAATACCCTAGTTCAAGTTGAAGAAAAATCAGATAAAAAATAAGTTGCTAAAATATCATAAAACGGGTATAATAAATTTATTGCCCGTTTTATGATATTTAATTAAAATAAATTAATGATGAAAAATTTAACAAAAAATCTTTTATTTACTTTCTTTATTTTTCTGGCCATAGCCAGTCTATTCAGCATTTATTTAAACCCTTCAGGATCTACTGAAAAATTTGATATTACTACTTTGGTAAACAAAATAAATCAAGAAGAAATTGATTCTATTTTAATAAATGATACTCTCTTGACTCTTAGCTTAAAAGACGGGAGCAGTGCACAGGCACAGAAAGAATCATCAGAATCACTAGGAGATCTACTGAATAATTATGGAGTTGATCCGGAAAAACTGAAAAAGGTAAAAATTGAAGTTAAACCAGCCTCCGGCTTTGAAAATTGGATACCACTGCTTTCAATAATTTTACCGGTTTTAATTATCGGCGGCTTTATTTATTTCATGATGAGACAAGTTCAAGGAGCTAATTCAAAAGCGTTAATGTTCGGTCAAAGCCGAGCCAGGGAAGTACCCCCTCAAGACAAAAAAAATAAAGTAACCTTTAAAGATGTCGCTGGGGCCAAAGAAGTTAAGGAAGAATTGCTTGAAATAATAGATTTTCTAAAAAATTCAAAAAAATTCATCAATTTAGGAGCTAGGGTGCCAAAAGGTGTCTTATTGGTAGGGCCTCCAGGAACCGGAAAAACCTTACTTGCCAGAGCTGTTGCCGGCGAAGCAAATGTTCCCTTTTTCAATATTTCCGGATCTGAATTTGTTGAAATGTTTGTTGGAGTAGGTGCTTCAAGAGTACGTGACTTATTTAGAAAAGCCAAAAAAAATTCACCATGCATTGTTTTTATTGATGAACTTGATGCAGTTGGACGCCAGCGGGGTGCGGGACTGGGCGGATCAAATGATGAACGGGAACAAACCCTAAATCAAATACTGGTTGAAATGGACGGTTTTGACATTAATACCAATATTATTGTAATTGCCGCAACTAACCGCCCAGATATTTTAGATCAAGCATTATTAAGACCAGGAAGATTTGACCGTAGGGTAATTTTAGATATACCGAATATTGAAGATCGGCATGAAATTTTAAATGTTCACGCCAGAAAAAAACCTTTTACCAAAGATGTGAGATTAAGAAAAATAGCAGAAAGAACACCGGGATTTACAGGTGCTGATTTGAACAACCTGCTAAATGAAGCCGCCATATCAGCTGCCAGAAAAGATAAAAAGAAAATAGAAATGATTGACATATTGGAAAGTATTGAAAAAGTAATATTAGGGCCCGAAAGAAAAAGCCATATCCTATCAGACGAAGAGAAAAAAATTACTGCCTACCATGAAGCCGGCCACGCTTTAGTCGCCCATAAATTGCCAAACACTGATCCCGTCCAAAAAGTTTCCATAGTCTCCAGAGGAAGAGCTGCCGGCTATACTTTAAAAATGCCAATAAAAGATAAAAATTTCCAAACTAAAACTGAATTTACGGAAGAGATTGCTGTCTTGTTGGCCGGTTATGTTACGGAAAAAGAAATTTTTAATGATATTTCTACCGGAGCTTCAAATGATCTGAAAGAAGCTACCCGACTTGCTCGTCGCCTTATTACTGAATATGGAATGAGTGAACTTCTTGGGCCAAGAACTTTTGGCAAAAAAGAAGAGTTGATATTTCTAGGCAGAGAAATAACAGAACAGCGTGATTACAGTGAAAAAATTGCCGAAATGATTGATAAGGAGATCAGCAGATTCATAAATGACGCTGTTAAAAAATCAGAAGAGATAATAAATAAATACAAAGATGACCTGGAAAAAATTGTTAAAATACTCCTAGAAAAAGAGACCATTGAACATGAAGAATTTAAGGCAATATTTAATCAAGATCAAATTAAAAATAAAACGATAGCATCTTTAGAAAAATAACATACTACCTAAAAATATGTACACTTATCGCCAAATCTTTAAACAAAGCATGATTGCCTTTCGTCAAGATCCGTCTCTTTGGCTTTTCGGTCTTTTTACTGCCATGCTCGGAAACGCAGGGGGGCTTGAATTAATATTCTCCAGTTATGGATTCGGCAGTGAAGGTATTATTTTTGCAATTCTCTCCGGCTTAGTTTCTGGGGGTTTATTTACCAAAGTGGCAATTGAAGGTTTAACGAAAGCAATATTTGCTCATCCAATATATATATTTTTCAGCATACTTCTCCTACTAGCAGTATTTATTTTTTCACTCGCGACTCTTTGGATTTCTGTTGTTTCTCAAACCGCTCTTATTGGCAAAATAGTGGCAATAGCCAAAAATAAAAAATTACGTTTTAGGGAGGCATTCAGACTTGGTGTATCCAAATTTTGGCCGATACTGGGAATAAATATTCTAATCAGACTAGTGAGTCTAATTTTATTCATCTTGATTGGGGCACTCACTTTATTAAATTTTACCGGAGCAATTTTTATATTTACCATAAGTTTCGTTATTATTTTGATTATGATTTTAATAGTATCACTGGTAGGAAAATACGCAATATTCGGGATAGTACTTGAAAACTGGAAATTCAAGAAATCAATAAAGGAAGCAATTTCTATTTTTGCAAAAAACTGGTGGCTTAGTCTTGAAATGGCAATGATTCTATTTTTAATTTATTCCGCTGTTAATCTGCTATTAATTTATTTTATTTCTTGGATTCTATTTCTATCTTTTAAAGCATTTGCTTTATTTGTTTCCGCCATGGCTCTTGCGCTTTTGATTACTTCGGTTATTTTTGTAATTGTTCAAATTAGTTTGGCCGTCTTTATCTGGGGGAGTTGGGCAATTTTATTTGAAATTCTAATAAACAAAAAATTCTCTTTTGTCAGTTTTTTGCACAAAATATTCAAACAATAGCATAAAGTTTTGATAAAGGACATAATTAAATAAAGGGTATTTACCGCAGATTTTACTCTGAAGTCAATACCCTTTATTTAATATAAAGAGTAAAATTATATTTTCTCACTTATGCCTTGTAGAAGGAATAAAAAAAAGCTATAATTAATTTAGATTTTAAAAAAGATAAGAGGAAATATAAATTACTTATGAAAGATAACGATTATTTAAGAAATCAACTTTCTAATAAGAATAGACTGACTGTCACCACTGAAGAAGTAGCTGAAAAATTTTTCAGCAAAATGGAAGGAATTGAAATTAAAGAAAAGGAAAAAGAGACCCAGGAGAAAGCTTTCCTCACGGGAATACCCTATATTAACCTAAAAGGTTTTCCGATAAGCCAAGACACCTTGACTGTTTTTGACGAAGAAAAAGCCGCTGAATTAAAAGCGGTTTGTTTTTTTCGCAGTGACAATGATGTGAGAATTGGAGCAATTAACCCAAATGATGAAAATCTAATCATTGAAACGAAAAAAATTGCAAAAGAATATCATGCCAATGTAGAAATTTATTTGATTTCAAAAAATAGTTTTGACCTTGCTTTTAAATTCTACAAGACTGTTCCTAAATTGAGAAAATTCATAAGCGGAGTGGAAATTACAGAAGAAGATATTAACCGATACGAAAAGAGTATAAAAACTTTCCGCGACATAGATAGGATGTTGAAAGAAATCTCAATAACAGAAATGTTTACTTTAATTTTAGCGGCATCGATTAAAGCGCAATCTTCGGATATTCATATTGAAGCGGAGGAAAAAGGAATAAAAGTGAGATTCAGAATTGACGGTATTCTGCATGATGCCGCCGAACTTGAATCAAAAGTCTGGCCTCAGGTCATCTCTCGGGTTAAATTAGTTTCGAAATTAAAAATCAACGTCTCTGACCGGCCTCAAGACGGCAGGTTTACTATCTTTTTAAATAATGAAAAAATTGATGTTAGGGTTTCTTGTCTTCCCACAGCGTATGGTGAAAGCGTTGTAATGCGTTTATTAATGTCATCAGTCGTCGGGGTTAACTTTGAAGATTTGGGTCTGAGAGGAAAATCATTTGAGGATTTAAAAAATGAAATTCAAAAACCAAACGGCATGATAATTACGACAGGACCGACCGGTTCCGGAAAAACCACTACATTATATGGAATTTTAAATAAACTAAACGACCCGGGAACCAAAATTATTACTATTGAAGATCCAGTTGAATATAAATTAAAAGGAATTAATCAAAGTCAAATAGACCATAGTAAAAATTATACCTTTGCAAATGGCCTACGATCAATCTTACGCCAAGATCCCGATGTCGTCATGGTTGGAGAAATTAGGGATTTGGAAACAGCGGAAATCGCAATCAATGCCGCCTTAACCGGACATTTGGTAATTTCCACTCTACATACAAATGATGCGGCTGGAACAATTCCCCGTCTATTGTCAATGAATGTGAAACCATTTTTAATGGCGCCGGCAATTAATGCAATGATTGGACAACGTCTTGTTAGAAAAATATGCAAAAAGTGTAAAAAAGAAACGGAACTGGACAATAAAACTCTTTCCAAGGTTATGGAAGTATTATCGCAAATTCCTGAAAAATCAGGAACCAAGATGTCTAAAGATGATATAAAAAAAATAAAATTTTACAAGGGCGCTGGCTGTCAGGAATGCCAGGGTTTAGGCTATAAAGGAAGAATTGGGATATTCGAAATAATGACCATGACAAAAGAAATTGAACGCCTAATTTTAACTTCCCAGGTGTCCGAATACGATATGAGAGACATTGCTTCTAAAAATGGAGTGATAACAATGGTTCAAGATGGCCTACTAAAGGCAATTGATGGAATAACTTCGGTTGAAGAGATATTTAGAGTAGCCAAGGATTTTAATATTTAAAAAGTAACTTAAAGACTACTAATCTTTTAAATAAAAAAATATCAACTTCAAAATAAAGGGTATTAACCCTTTTGGTTCCCTGTCTGCCGGTTTTCACGCCATGCAACGGCAGGCAGACCTGCCAACTCCGCCAAAGGCGCTTGTCCGCCTACGGCGGGGACAAGCGCTCTACGTCGCCAATAAAATCCGGATTTCCGGATTTTATTCTAATTTAATCAAATATTTTATTAGTCTTTTTCTTTTCTAGTATCTCCTGATAAAAACCAACTGGGCAACGAATCATTTGCTCTTTGCTCTTTAACTTCAGATAAACCATTAATTTCTTTTATATATTTTTTCTCAAGCTCTTGCCTTGAATTTGGAAAAGAACGAAACCCATTCTGATTAGGATCAATAAAACCTTTTAAAACATCCCACTTTTCCCAAAATTCTTCCGCCAACAGCGGATTCAAGACAATATTCTGCCGACTAAAATTACCTTGTTGTTTTTCAAATATCTGTTCAAGTAAAACGGCATGGGGAATATGTCCTTCGGCATACCAAGATTGACCGGGATTCTCTTTGCTTAAAAGAATGGTAAAAGCCCTTATTTTTCTCGCTGTTGACCCCGTTTCCGCTTCATTTATAATACATTGATTCTCAAGAATATGATATTTATTTAGAATTCCTAATCTTGTTTGATTTAATGCTTCAGAATCAGCCTCCATAATCACGCCATCAGCATGGACCTCTCTATAAACAGGGTTTTGGCCGTCTGATGCTTTTAAAATTTTTGGTGTTTCTTCTTCGGGAAAATGTTCATCTAGATTTGGGCTTGATTCAATATTTACTCTTTTGTCCATATTAATTTATAATTATTTCTCGTTCATTATTTTTTTTTAACTTTATATTAATTTTAATAATTTGTCTAGGCAAAATATTTTTTATTTTTTCCGCCCATTCAATTACAACAATTGTATCCGGCCGCCCAAAATATTCTACAGCTCCGATGTCAATAATTTCTTGAGGATTTAAAATTCGGTAGCAGTCAATATGAACCAGTTTATTGACAATTAGCTTGTAGCTTTTAGCTTTAATAGAATAAACTTTCATCAAAACAAAGGTCGGCGAAGTGATTATTTTTTTAATACCCAATCCGGCGGCAATTCCTTTTGCCATAATAGTTTTTCCAGCGCCAAGACTGCCTGATAAAGCTAAAATATCTCCGCCTTTAAAAGTATTGGTTAGTTTTTTGCCGAGATTAAATGTTTGTTTTTCGGATGTGGTTAAATATTTTTTTTCTTGATTCATAATTTTGCGTTTAAGCCCTTTACCCTGTCGCCTCATAAATTTGTTTAATGGCACCATCCTCTCTCCCGCTTCAGACGGATAGAGAAAAACGAGATGGATCAACTATATCTCAAGATTTGGATCAACTTTCAGTTTATTCCAAACAATTTCTTTTTCAAAAAATCCGGCAACCGCAATCATCGCCGCATTGTCGGTACATAAAGGCAAAGGAGGAACATAAAAATCTATTTTTAACAATTCTGCTTCTTTCTTTATATTTTGCCTTAATAATTCATTGGCTGCGACTCCGCCGGAAAGCATAACTGTTCTTGCCTTAGTTGCTTTTACCGCCTTTATGGTTTTGTTTACTAATACTTCCACTGCGGCTTGCTGGAAACTGGCACAAATATCGGCTTTCAGCTGATATTTTTTCATTTTTTGCTTTGATATTTTTTTTATAGTATATAAAACCGAGGTCTTTAAACCGGAGAAACTGAAGTTAAAATCGTTGCTGTTTATCATTGGCCGGGCAAATTTAAACGCTAAAGGATTGCCTTTTGATGCAAGCTCGGAAATAATCGGCCCGCCGGGATAGCCGATTTCAAGCATCTGGGCGACTTTGTCAAAAGCTTCGCCCGCTGCATCGTCAAGAGTTTGACCGATTTTTTTAAATTTATTTTCAGCTTTAACTAAAATAAGTTCGGTATGACCGCCGGAAACTAAAAGACAAATTGACGGAAACTTAATTTTTTTATTACTTAACCAATTGGCATACATATGGGCTTTCAAATGATTAATCCCTGAAATCGGCTTTTGCCAAACATAAGCCAAAGTCTTGGCTGTTTGTGCTCCAACAATTAGAGAAGTAATAAGGCCGGGTCCGTTTGTAACCGCTATTTTTGATATATTTTTGAAATTTATTTTTGCCTCAGACAATGTCTGACTAATGACGGGAATAATGTCCATCAAATGATTTCTGGCGGCAACCTCGGGAACTATTCCGCCATATTTTTTATGAATGTCAATCTGGGAAAAAACCACATTTACCAATATATTAAATTTGCCGCCCTTATATTCAACTAAGGCGGCTGCTGTCTCATCGCAAGAAGTCTCGATACCTAAAATAATATTTCCGTATTTTTTACTCATGTTTAAATATTAGCTGAAAAAAAAGATTTTTTCAATTACTATAAATAAGCTATAATAGATATATGAAAAAATTCATTGTAGAAATAATATTGCTTACTTTTTGGCAAGTTGTAATCATTTTTGGAAAACTATTAGTTTTTGGCTTCATTTTGTCAAAATTACAAAAATGGACTCAAAAAAATTATCAAAAAAGCATTGGTTGGAAAGGAATATTATGGACTGCTTGGCTCGGCACGCCTATTCATGAATTAAGTCACGCCTTGGCCGCAAAAATATTTCTTCATAAAATCACCGGCATAAAACTTTTTTCGCCTGATCGTTTGAGCGGCGAGCTGGGAGAAGTCAGCCATCAATGGAACGAGAAGAATATTTTTCAAAATATAGGTAATTTTTTTATTGGTTTAGCACCAATGATATTTGGCTCATTGATTTTAACAATGCTGGTTTATTTTTTTCTGCCAAATGGAAAAGAAATATTCGCTTTACTGCTCTCATCAGAATATTCTTTGCTGGCATTTCTGAAATCAAGTCCAGCAATTCTTATAAAACTTTTCACCTTTGAAAATATAAAAAGTCTTGAATTTTGGATTTTCCTTTATATTTCTTTTTGCATTGCAAGTCATATGAGCCCAAGTAAACAAGATAAAAAAGGAATGCTAAACGGTTTATTATTCATCATTTTCATTCTTTTGTTACTAAACTTTTTCGCGCTAATCTTTGAAATAAACACTACAGAATATATCAAAAAATTAATGGGCTATTTTAAAATTTTCACTACCATATTCAGTTATGCCATAATTATTTCTTTTTCTCATTTCGTAATCTCTAAAATAATTTTTTGGATTTTCAAAAAATAAAGGGCATTAACTCTTTTTGGCTCCCTACCTACTCCGCCAAAGGCGGACACTCGCTTGACGTCACCAATAAATCAAACATTACTATTTTTCTATTTCTATCCTTTCAGCATTAGTTTGACAATATTGCCCGACCCGAGTCCTAGTTAATCCAGCTAAATAGCCCCCTGTTCCAAGTAGCTTGCCTATATCTCGAGCAAGCGAACGGATATAAACACCAGGACCAGTAATAAATCTTATCTCCAAAAAAGGCCAATCATACTTTAATAACTCAATATCTTTTATCTCAACTGTTTTAGCCGGTAAAAAAAGAGGTTTTCCTTTTCTGGCCATAATATATGCCTTTTGTCCTTTTACTTTCACAGCACTAAAAGCAGGTGGCACCTGCTTAATTTTCCCAAAAAAAAATTTTAAAATTTGTTTTATTTCTCTTTCAGTCGGATTTTTTTTAACTTTAATTTCTGATTTCCGGCCTTCTTCATCATCAGTCGTGCTGTTTTGACCAAGCTTGATTTTTGCGATGTACTCTTTTTCTTTTTTAACTATTTCGGATAAATTTTTTACTGACTGCTTTCCAATGCCAATAACTAAAACACCCTCTGCTAAAGGGTCAAGGGTACCGGCATGACCGACTTTTCTTTCACCGGTTTTTTTTCTTATAATATTAATAATATCATGTGAAGTCGGACCTTTTGGCTTATAGACTGCAAAAATTTTTTCCATATTTAAATATATTTTCCTTATTAACTACCCCGTGGCAAAACCGCAGGATAAAAAAATTAGAGAATGAAGTTAGCAATTGAAAAATAAATAATAACCCCTGAGATATCGGCTATTGAAGTAACTAGGGGTCCGCTGGCACTGGCCGGATCACGTTTTAATTTGGTAAAAATAAAAGGCAAAGACATTCCTATTAAAGAACCGGAAACAACAATCAATATCATTGAAATTCCAACAACCAAGGCAATCTGCTGGCCTCCCCTAATAGCTCCTATTGCCCCGGCGCCAAAAGCCATAGTAATTCCTAAAAGTAAAGATATAATTAGTTCCCTCTTGATTAATTTAAACCAATCTTTAATTTTAACGTCACCGGTTCCCAAAGCGCGCACCATCAAAATTGCCGCTTGAGACCCGGCATTTCCACCGCTGTCAATAAGCAAGGGCAAAAATAAAACTAAAACCAAGGACCTTGCTATCACATCTTCAAACCTGGCTATCGCCGCTCCGGAGAATATATTGACAAAAATCAAAAGCATTAACCAAAAAATACGATGTTTATACAAAAATAAGACTGAAGCGTCTAATATATTCCCCATAAAGACCGAGTCTCCTTTGCCGGAGAGCACTCCGCCAAATTTATGAAAATCCTCAGTTGTTTCCTCTTCCTGAATATCCATCAAATCATCAATTGTAACTATTCCGACTAGCCTGCTCTGTGGGTCAACAACCGGCAAGGCGGTACGATTATATTTTTTTATAACATAGACGGCCTTTTCCTGATCTTCAAAAGCGGATAGAATTACCAATGGCTTGACATGAATATCTTTTATTTTTTGGTCGGATTTAGCCAAAATCAAATTTGAAAGCGGGATTTCCCTGACTAACCGACCTTCATTGTCAGTACAATAAATTACATCAATTGTCTCTTTATCATTGGCTTTTTCCCTTATGTAATCAATTGTTTCTTTAGCTGTCCATTCCGAATTAACTGAAATAAATTCTGGGGTCATTACCCTGCCAACACTTTCTTTCGGATAGCTAAAAATCTTTTTCAGCTGTTTTAAATCATTTGGATTTAATAGCTTCAAAAGAGGAGAAGCAATTTCTTCAGGCAACTCTTCAAAAAGCGAAGTTCTATCATCGGGCTCAATCTCAGCCAAAAGGTCAATGATTTCTTTTGTCCTTAAACTGGAAATAAAAAATTCTTGAAGGCTCGGCTCAAAATATGAAAATATTTTTGCAGCGAATTTCTTATGCAAAAGACGATAAACAATTAATTGAAATTCGGGCTCAATTTCTTTGATTAATTCCGCCGCTTCCGAAGCATGCAAATTTTTGAATTTATTTTTAACCTTATCAAACCTTTTAGAAGCCAAAAGTTTTTCAATATAATTTTTTTTTGTTTTTGATTTAATCATTTATTTCTATGATAAATATTTAATTAATTATTTATAATTTCAAAAATTATTGAATGGGGCAATTCACGGTAACCGCCGGAATTATACAAAACAAATTCCGGCATGCTGATCTTGCAACCGTCTTCTGTCATACCAGTGATTACTCCTTTTTGAACAACACTCCAATCCATTTCTGTTTTAGGTATATTTACTACATCACCGCTTATTTCATTGTACACGTCCCATCCTGGTGTTTTAAAATCGCCGTTTTTTGTCTTTATTTCAAAAGTCCCATCTGAAATAACCGAATCTGCACTTAAATCAAATTCCAAAATATGATCATAGGCAAAATCCATTTTACTGGCCGAAATCCCATAAAGTCCTTGGGGTGGAAAAGTTTCAAAATAATTAACTTTTATTTCCCATTTTCCCAGATAAGGATATTTGGCTTTTGCCGGAACTGAATCTTTTATTAATCTGCCTTCGGCTTTATATTTCAGGGTGCCCACATAGCCGGCAGTTAAGGCAAAAATAGGCTTAATTTCCATAGTTTCTGCCTGATCAATTGCATAACAAGTATCAACGTTTTTTATTTTAATTTCCGCATCTATAATTTTTTCTTTAATTTCCGCATTGGAAAAAATTAAAACTACTTTTTCTAAATTTTCATCAGACTTGTCAAAACAAAAACTTCGTTTTTCTGTTTCTGTCCAGTCTTCAATATAAGTAGCTCCATTTTTAGGATAAATAATCGCTTTAATAGCAGCTTTGTCGGTTTTTGAGGTGAAATTTTTTAAATCTTTAAAAGTCATTTTTCTTATTTCATTATCTTGATTCATTATAGGAAATGTAATAACTTGCGCTGAAAGAGGGACAAGATCTTTTGTTGAATAGGATAATTCACCAAGACCACTAATAAAGTTAGTTTCAGAATTACTGCTTGATTCGGAAGAATCACTTGGAAAAATTTTGCTTTGATCTGAATTTTTATAATTTTCAATAGGTTTTTGGTTATAATTCCAAAGCGTGAATTCCTTCCAATTTTTCTTAAATCCTCCATCAATGGTTTTTTCCGCACTGATTAGAGGGTCACCGTTTCCCTGACAACCTTCAAAAATTTTTGTAATGACCATTCTGTCGTAGGTATTTGATAAATAAAAAGGGAAAACATACGCACCATATTCAAAATTTTCTCCATTTTTAAACAAGCTGGTTTCGCTTTTAGAAATAAAATTTCCAACCCAGCCCTGCTCAGTGTTTTCTTTGGGATAAATAAAATCCTCAGACCAAGTGGCAGTTCCTTCAATCCACCACCAATTTTTTTTATACAGCCAGCAATCAAAAGCGCGTTGAAACGCATGAAAAAGCTCATGAACCGTTGTTGTTTTTATATTCCTATCATCTAAATTACTATTAATAATGATGAAGCTGCTTCGCCCATTGCCGTTGTCTGGAACATTAACGCCATAAGCGGTGCCAAGCTGGTCAAAACCGGACGGTCCGATATAAATATCGGTTTTATCGTCTCCTCCCAAAATGCCGTCAGAAGGCGGAATTTTTCCCAATAAACCGACGAATTGGGCATATGCTTGATTGGTATTTAAATTGGCAACAATTTTTTGAGCAATATTATAATAAATTTTGGTAATTTTTTCTTCACCATTAATCACTTCTTTTTTCTCCAAATACCAAACTTTAATTTTTCCGTCGTCAGTTATAAGTTTTTCATCGGATTTATACGAAAATGGACGATCAAAAGCGCTAGCTTGTTTTATCTTAAACCAACTTGTTTGAGTTGAACTAACCTCTCCGTTTAAAAGCTTACTGATAAAACTCTGCGGATTGTCAGGACGAAAAAAATAAGGCTCTAAAATCTTTTTTGTTTCCGCAGAAAAATTATTCCAATTTTCATTTATTTCGGCAAAAGTACCCTCATCTTCAAAAGGCTTATTTTCGGTATTATATTCTTTGGGCATAGTCGGATCATTAAATAAAAATTTAACTTTGTAAATCAAAGCCGTGTCCAAATCAATTTTGCCTTCATCTAGATCTTTTTGAATAAAATAAATTCCGGTCGGTTCGGTACTGTAGCGTAAGTCGATAAATTCATTTTCATCAATCTTGGTTTTTTTGTCTTTTGGTAAAAAGAAATAAAGACCCGCTCCTGTGGCTACGATGATTAAAATAATGACGGCTAAAATGAGTTTGTTTTTCATATTATTTTTAATTAAATATTTTCTAAGCCTAGTCTGCTCCTTATTGATCTCTTTACATATTCCCTTTACTCATCATCAAGAAATTTTCCATGCTCTTTATAAAAATAATCTTAAATTTTTTTCAGGATACACTTTGTTTAATTATTAAAAAATATAATCAATTTCCTCCTGTTTCACTTATCCAACCTCAACCTTATTATACCAAAAAATCGCCTTGAGGGCGATTTTTTGTTAACTTCTTTTTCAAAAAGTTAGATTTTTTTGACAGAAACTGCAGCCGGACCTTTTGGGGTTTCGTTTAACTCAAAACTTACCTTATCACCTTCACTGAGTTCGCTGAAGTCAGTTCCAACCAATTCACTGGCGTGAAAAAATAAATCTTTTTGTCCGCCATCTTGAGCAATAAAACCGAAGTTTTTATCAGTCAATTTTTTAATTGTTCCTTCCATTTAAATGGGGGTTATTTTCGAATATATGGTTTTTTAGAAATTCGACTTTATTATTTCTTCCATATATTCTTTGGTGACCCTAATGGGAATCCCTGCCAGAAGTATGCGCCGAAAGCGCATCAGCTTTTGGCTGAAATCTGCCTCATATACATTAAAGGCAAAAGACCTCTGATGCCAGGGATAATTTGCACCAAACAATGACCCCGAGGGGAATCGAACCCCTGTTGCCAGGATGAAAACCTGGTGTCCTAACCACTAGACGACGGGGCCATTGTTTGGCATAAAATAAAAACCTGGCTATTTTAATTATTTAATAATTACTTATACACCTAAATAATAAGCTTTAAATAACAATTAACAGCTGGCATTTAACTATTAACGCTTGCTTTTCGGTTAACGGTTAATTGCCAGCTGTTAATTACCAAAAAAATTAATTATATTATAACACCAATATAATAGCTTAATTTATTTAATTAGTCAAATTTAATTCCAAATTTAAAGAGGCAAAATCTAAAGCAAAATCTTAACCTAAAAAGCTACTGATAGATTATTCAACTATTTGACCATCTCTGTAAGAATCAAGGTGAATCCGATTTATCTCAACAATTTCAGCCCAATTATAATTATTCTTATCAAAAACTTCGGCCGATTTAATCAATCTCTTTGTATTTCCTTCTAACAAATAAACACTTTTATTAGCTGCACTCTTTATTAGTTTAGTCCTGGGATAAGCTTGAATATCTGAAGAATCAACACGGGAAACATTACCCCAATAGTTATTTTCATAGCTGATAAAAACAGTCGGGGAAGGGATTTCAATCCTCAACCATTGAATTTCAGGCCTCTGAAATAAATAATGAATAGTTGAGTCATTGGGAGTTCTAACCAACCTTGCATTGGGATATCTGTCCAAAACTTGCCGGGAAATTATTTTTACCTCAGACCAATTACATTGGTATTTGGCAAAAGCTTGCGGGCTGGTAATATAATGTTTATGCCCATTTTCCAAGATTGCCCAAACATCAGGAGTATCAGCAGTTTTATACAAAGCAACAAATTTGGAATATCCTAAATTGGGATTACAAACATATTGTGACTGGGATGAAGAGTCAGTTTTAACTCCTAAAACTTGGGGGAGGACAGGATCAGGTCCGCCAACTCCTGAATCGGAACTAACCGGCTTTTTATAATTTATAATATCTTCAATTTCATAGCCCTTTGGTAATGGATGAAACTTAAGTCGTGGATCCGGTTCAAAGGAAAAAACTGAGCTATGACGGCTTCGTTCAGCAAACCATATTTCCAACTTATGATAACCGGCTGAAAAATATATTTCCTTTCTGTCTGTTTTGGCAGAATGAACTCCATTCAAATCAGTTATCATTTTGCCATTAATAAAAACCCAGCAATCATCATCACAAGTGACGGAATAACTATAGTTTCCATTCTCCGGCACATTAATCACTGCCCTCCAGTGGACG
Organism: uncultured Gammaproteobacteria bacterium; assembly: GCA_964497245.1. Classification (GTDB taxonomy): domain Bacteria; phylum Patescibacteriota; class Patescibacteriia; order Buchananbacterales; family UBA6539; genus CAZCCC01. The sequence goes on from CAZCCC010000006.1 coordinate 45,209, forward strand.
GCAAAATGAAAAGGATCACCCGGTTTTCCTTCATCAACTGGAAAAAAATTACGACCAAAATCTATTCTGGGATCAATTCGACTAAAACTGAAATATTTTTGATCGTACCAATAATTCTTCCAGGCAACAACCGGATTGGGTATTTCCGATCCGCGAAAAAGCTCCATTCCGGGATCATTTATAGTTAAATTATAATAAAGGCCATAAAAACCAAAGTCTTTTTCAAAATCAATATTTTCAATTTTTGCACCCAAAACAGTGGCAGTACCATCATATTGTTGCTGACCTGAAAAAACATCTCCGGTCTGTCCTGAAGGAACACTTGATTTTGTAATAAAGGAATGTCCGACTGACTTTATTTTTTTATTAAAAACATCTTGAACCTCAATTTCAAAATAATAAACAGTTCCATGAGTCAAGCCGGTCAGAATAACTCCTTTTTGAAAATCTCTTGGTGAATCAGCGGAAACAGTCCTGTTCAGAGAAGTTGGGCTAACCCCATACCTAACCATCCCACTGCTTAATTTATTAGTCCTCCAGGAAATTATTGTTGAATTTTCCGTAATATTTAAATCATTTTCGGAAATTGGTTTAATATCATAAATTATTAGATCATCATTGTCAACTCGATTAGTAATGTCGGTTCTAAAATCCATATCATACCAAGTCGCTGTGTTATTGTTAGCGTCTTTTGATCTTATTTTAAAATGATATGAGGTAGCCGGACTTAAACCGGTTAAAGTAATGTCATGCATCTGAACTCTGGCTCCATCGGTTTTTTTAAGCCCATAGGTGTTAGTTTTTCCATATTCAACTTCACTATTTGACGGTTTATCCGTAATCCATTGAATTGTGGCGGTAGTGCCGGTTGTATAAACAACTCTGACATCAGAAATTTTTGGAGCTTGAGTATCTTGGAATTTATTAGTTTTAAAAACTTGTTCAAAAGAGGATACCTCAACTAAACCATCTGAAGCAGTTATTTTTAAATAATATGATGTTTCAGGCAAAAGTCCGGTTAAATTAGCAGTATTGCTGTTTTGTTTTAAAGGTATTTTAATTATTCTATTGTAATTACCAGGAGACGTGCCATATTCAATAAGAGCTTCAGCCTGCCGGTTTGTTATCCAAGAAACAGTAGCCGTTCTGTCGGTTTTTACAATATTAATATTAGAAATAACCAATGGCTCAAGGGCAAAAATATCTAAAAATGGCATAAAAACAACCAATAAAACCATTAATAAAATTAATTGATAATTAGTCAATTTTTTTGCTAAATTTATTGATTTTCTTAGTTTGATTAATTGCATATTATATATTTTATTTACTAATTTTAAATTATAGCATAACTTTGATATTTTGTCAATTATTTTACTTTTAAATATAACTTCAATGAGTAAACATATAGTAAAAGAAGACAATAATATTAGATAAAATAAATAGTTGCCACTCAAATTTTTTTACTTTTAAGACAGCAAGCAATATAACAACTGGCGATAAATTAACAATAACGCTAATTTGTTTGATTATTATATAAACAAAATCTCTGCAGCAATAACCGCAATCTGTTAAATTCATTATAAGATTATTTTTTGTATTCCTGCCTGCCCATCTACAACAAAGGATAATAAAGGGTATTAACCGCGGAGCAAGCTCCGCCCACTTCTTCCGCAGTCCCGACGTAAAGTCGGGACGGGGTATTAACCCTTTTTGGCT
>CAZCCC010000007.1:0-45535 GCA_964497245.1 uncultured Gammaproteobacteria bacterium
CGTTTAGAATTTAAACACTGGCTCTTAAAAGCACTTTATTTAAAGCAAAATGAAGAATATTGATTCTGAAATAATCTTTAGGCTCACAAATTACGCTTGTGCTTTGTCTCCGCAGTAAGGTACGGAGTATTCTTATTACCTCACTGGCTCAAAAATCCAAAAATGAAATTTTTGGATTTTACTCGCTTCGTTTTGTAATAAACTAATATATCTAATTATGCCATAAAAATGAGGTAAACATGATCAAATTAATCTAATAGTAAAGATTCCGTTCAAAACGGAGGGTTCGCATAGTGGTCTAGTGCGCCTGCTTGGAGAGCAGGTATACCGCAAGGTATCGTGGGTTCAAATCCCACACCCTCCGTTTTGAACGGAATCTTAAAAAAATCTGCAAACATTTTACAAATGGCGTTAATTAAAAAATTCCAAAGTAATCGTATAAAATATTCACTTAGGCTACCAATCAAAATCATTTTAGTAAATTAAAAAAATAATTTATACTCCACTTCAAACGACAAAATTAAAATTCAATTTAATGATTGAAAAGGCATATGGACAAATTAAGAAATATCCCGGAATCGGAATTTGAAACAATGAACCCAGAATATCATTTTGAAGAAATCGCAGAAATTGAACAAGCGGTAGCTTCTTTAATAAGTCAACTAAAAGAAAAGATTAAAAATGGAGAATACGACACTTTAATAAGTGACGATACTGGAGGTAGAATTCCAACATTAATTTTTTAAAAAATTATTAAAAGAAAAAGTCCCAATAAAAATATTAATACTTTTTTTATAGCCAGCGGTAAAAGATATCTTCCAGAACCAAGTGATCTAAAAAAATACGATCAACTTTGTAATCATTTAAAAAAAATAACTAAAAAAACTAAAAAAGCTTTAATTCTAACTCAATTTATTTTTTCTGGAGAAACTTTAATTAGATTAGGAAGGGCTCTAAAAGATATTGGAATTAATAATTTTGATATAGCAACAATAGACACCATGCCACACCCTGAAGATATTGATTCTTTAAAATGTCTTATAGGTTTAAGGAATGATCTATATATAGAAAGCACAGAGTATCATCATTTTCACGAAAAACATGAAAAATTAAGCGGGGTAAGAAAAACAAAAAAATATTTGCCATTTCCACAAAGAGCAGATAGCGTCATAGAAAAAGACGGCAGGGAGCTTTCAGATGAAGAATGGAAGAAAATATTTGAAATAGAAGAAAATGATACACTAAAAATCATTGACGAAAAAACCAGTGATCAAAAAAAATAGTTAAATTTGAAAGAAGATCAAATGCCCCAATAACCCGGAAAGAAAAAGATGAAATCCAAAAAAATATAAATTTTGCCCGCAAAGACATTGATTTGTTGGTAGATAAAGTAATATCTCAAGTTTGGCAAGGAAACAAACAAAAATCTGTTTAGTCTTTAAAATCAAATATTGCTATGCAAAAATCACTTAAAGATAGTATACTTACATCAATGGACGGTTCTGATAAAGAAATTTTTTTATTTTTACCATATATTTTTCAGGATATTTGGGAAATTGGAACTGATCCAAAAATTATCATTAAACTAATAAATAAAAATTTTAAAGATTGCCAAAACCTGAATGTTCTTGATTTAGGCTGTGGGAAAGGTGCAGTATCTATAAAAATTGCTCTGAAATTAGGCTGTAAATGCCATGGCATAGATGCAATGCCTGAATTCATCAGCGAGGCTAACAAAAAAGCAAAAAAATATAAAGTCAAAAATCTTTGTAAATTTGAAATTGGAGATATAAGGGAAATAATTTCTAAGTTATCTGTTTTTGACGTTATTATTCTTGGTTCAATTGGGCCTGTGTTTGGTGATTATTATGAGACATTGACCGAATTAAAGAAAAATTTAAAAAGCAACGGAATAATTATTATTGACGACGGATTTATTAAAGACAATGATCATTACAGTCACCCCCTTATTTTAAAAAAACAAAAAATTATTAAACAGATAGATTCTTCCGGGATGAAATTGATAAAAAATTATATTATAAAAAAAGACAAAATAAAAAATTCCGACGATATTATTTTTTCAAAAATAAAAAAAAGATGTTTAGAACTTATTGAAAAACATCCTGATAAAAAAAATATATTTGAAGAATATTTAAAAAAGCAAATTCAAGAAAACGACGTACTTGAAAATAAAATTGTCTGTTCAACTTTTGTAATGAAGAGTATTGACTAAAGCAAACTCTGGACTCATAAAGATGCTCACTTACGCTTGTGCTTTGTCTCTGTAGCAAGCTGTAAAATTATGCCGTTTGATGATTTCTTTGCTCGAAAACAAAAAATTAACTTATTTTTTTCCAAAAAAAAGCCAGGGCAAAAAACAAAGCATTAATCATTACAATTGTCGCGCCTGCGGGACTGTCTAAAACATAAGAAAGAACAACGCCCGCCACTACAGAAACAAACGAAAACAAGCCGCCTAAAAACAGGGCGGTTTTAAAATTTCGGGAAATCTGCAAAGCGGTAACAGCCGGCAAAATTAAAAGGGCCGAAACAAGCATAATACCTACCACCTTTATTGAAAGAACTACGGTAATTGCGGTTAAAACCGTAAGTAAATTATTTATAAAATTAATTTTGATGCCGGTAGTTTTTGCGTATTCCTCATCAAAAGTAGCTGAAAATAAATCCCAATAAAAAAATATAATGATTAAAAGAACAATGAAAGATAAAACAACAGACAAAACCGCTTCAGTGGTGCTAATTGCCAAAATATTACCAAAAAGATAGCTAAAAAGATCAACATTAAATCCTCCTGAAAAACTTGCCAAAATTACACCACCGGCCACTCCCACAGCCGACACAATACCAATGGCCGCATCGCCATATATTCGCGCCTTTTCACTTATTTTTAAAATCAAAATAGAGGCCAAGACGACTACCGGCACAGCAACATAAAAAGGATAAAATCCGAAAAAAAGCCCCAAAGCAATGGCACCAAAACTTACATGTGAAAGCCCATCGCCAATCAGAGACATCTTGCGAAGAACTAAAAAAAGCCCCAAAGCAGAACAGGTAATCGCAACAAAAGATCCGGCAATAAAGGCTTTCTGGATAAATGAATATTGTAATATTTGAATAATTTCCATATTATTTATGCTGGTGCCAAATGATATGTTTGTCGCTTTTTTCAAAACAAGAATCAATCTCACCCGAAGGACAAAAATCAGATATCTTGCCAAAAAAAACCAATTTGCGATCAATATACAAAAGTTTGTTGGCGTATTGTCCTACATAACCGGTGTCATGAGTAATAAGAATGATTGTTGTTTTCATTCGGCTGTTTAATTCTTTAAGTCTGACAAAAAACCTTTCTCTTGAATCTGGATCAAGTGCAGTGGACGGCTCGTCTAAAATTAATATTTCCGGATTGCAGGCAAGAGCCCGGGCAAGCAAAACTTTTTGCTGTTGCCCGCCGGAAAGCTGAGAAATCAACTTTTCTTTAAGATTGATTATTCCCAAACTTTCAAGCAGTCCGTCAATTTTTTGCCAGTCATCCTTGCTGATTTTTTTTGGCCACTTTTTGCCTGATAAAATTCCAAGAGAAACCACCTCTTTCACACTGGCCGGAAAAAGCGGATTAATACCGGTATGCTTTTGAGGAAGATAACCGATTTTTTGAAAATTTCTAAAATACTTTATATCTTGGCCTAAAAGCAAAATTTTTCCCTGATAAGCTGTTAAAAGTCCCAAAATCGTTTTGGCAAGAGTTGTTTTCCCGCTTCCGTTGGGACCGACAAGTCCGACAAAATCGCCCTTTTCAATTTGACAAGAGATATTGCTAATGGCATCAACTGCGCCATAACGAACAGATATATTTTTTATATCAATAATTACACTCATAATTATTTAGAACAATCAAGTCCCAAGGAAATATTTTTTAAATTTTTTTCCATAATTGAAATGAAAGTTTCACCCGCCTCGTAATCCTCTTTTGTTAAATTTTCTCCATTGTTTAATAAGAGTAATTCCGCGTTAGTCTCATTTGCCAAAGTCTCGGCAACTTTAGGGCTGGTTAATTCTTCATAAAAAATGTGACTGATATTTTCTTGTCTTATTTGTTTAACCAAATCAATCATCTCTTTGGCAGTCGGTTCAGAATCCGGAGAAAATCCCCTTGCCGATACATACTTTAGACCATATCTTTTTGTCAGATAACCAAAAGCATAATGACCGCCATAAATAATTTTTTTTGATTCACAAAAAGCGATGGTATTTTTATAAACATTGTCTAATTCAATAAACTTGGATTTATATCTGTCAAAATTGTCCTGGTAATATTGGGCATTTTGAGGGTCAACTTCTAAAAAAGCCTTAACAATATTTTCCGCCATTATTTGAGCATTGGCAAAATCTAACCAAATATGGGGGTCAACTCCGCTATAATTATGATCGTGGTTATCTTCGTGATTATCAGCTTCTTCGTGGTCATGTTTATGGTAATAATCATGATTATATTCTTGCATTATTTCAACACCAATACTTGCATTAACAATTTTTACTTTTTTATTAATACTTTTGATAATGTCATGAGCCCAGGGCTCCATAAATTCGCCGGTATAGATAAAAATCTCGGCGTTATTAATTTTAGCAATATCACTTGGCTTGGGTTCATATGCGTGTGGCTCCACTCCGGGCGGAAGCAATAATAAAACATCAACCTTATCTCCACCTATTTCTTTGGCAAAATCATATTGCGGAAAAAGAGTTGTTACAACCAATATTTTTTCAGACTCAACGTCTATCTTTGGCGAATAATTAAGCAAAATAGCAGCTCCAAATCCGATAATTGCAATAACTGCAAGGGCAAATAATATTTTTTTCATAAACTTATAATTCAGACTTGACATTTTTGGCAATAGCCATAAAACTCAAGCGAATGATTAATTATATTAAAATTTTTTTGTTTGGCAATTTGTTTTTCTTGCTTTTTCAATTGGTTTGTAATTTTTACCTTTTCTATTCTGTTACAGCTAAGACAAAGAAGATGATGATGATGATGATGATCTTTGGGTATTTCGTAATAATCTGTCCCGGAAATGGTATTTTTTATAATAATTCCGCTTTTGGTTAAAAATTGAAGTTCGCGATAAATTGTGGAACGGTTTGGATTGATTTTTATGTCATTTAACTTTTCAATTAATCCCGCTTTTGATAAAAAACAATGATTTTCAGATAAAATAATAATAATCGCCTTTTTAATTTTAGTTAAGCGGCCAACGGAAAAAGATTTGTTTTTATTGATTTTATTCATAATTTTTATTGCAACATTGTTGCATTTATAATAACAAAAATATTTATTAAAATCAATACCAGCCCACCAACATATCTATTCTGAAAGACAACATGAATTAAAAAAATTCCCCACACCAAATCTTTTTCGGGATAAGTGCGGGGATAGAAGTCAAAAAAGGATACAGGGACTGCAAAGCCCTGAGAAGCAAAGCGCCTAAGCGCTTTGCTTGCGGCGGAGCAACCGACAGCTACCGCCAAAGCCGCGGCCGAGCGAGCCCCAGCCCTTAGCCCAGAGGTCACCGAGCCAGTCGACGTAGGCCACGACCTCGGGGAGGTCAGAGTTGCGCCAGTCTGGAAAGACAAAAATCTTGCCCCGAAGAGCTTCTGGGATTTCCTCCTGGTGATCCAAAAGGTGTTGGCCGTCGTCCTGGCCGAGGGGAGCCTTCATCTCTTTGGCACGCTCTACTATCGTGTGACCGACTACCGATTTCTCGTCTCCACGAAGGAATCCGAGAATCTCGTAGGTACGACCGGCAATAGTCATCTCGGTTGGCAAAACATCTTGATTTGACATAACAATTCTCCTATTGATTGAATTTTCATCTAAAGTTACTGTTAACTGGACTTGCGGCGGAGCAACCGATCGTTACGTCAAAGACGACGTCGAGCCAGTTCCAACTCAGAAGCCAACGGCCACCGAACCAGAAGACGCAGGCCACGCACTCGGGGCGGTGAGAATTGCGCCAATTTGGAAAGACGAAGAAGACCTTGCCCCGAAGAGCTTCTGGGATTTCCTCCTGGTGATCCAAAAGGTGTTGGCCGTCGTCCTGGCCGAGGGGAGCCTTCATCTCTTTGGCACGCTCTACTATCGTGTGACCGACTACCGATTTCTCGTCTCCACGAAGGAATCCGAAAATCTCGTAGGTACGACCGGCAATAGTCATCTCGGATGGTAGCAGCTTGCCTTCAACAATCCTCTGAAGACTATCAGCCACAACATCTGGATCTAAAGTTCCTTCCATTACCCGACGAATGACTTCCCACCAACGTTTGGTGATTTTGCCAAGGGCGTCGTTTGCGACAACATGTTTCGTCGTCATAATAACAACCTCCTATCTTTGGTTTACCCCAACCATTCGGAGCAGTTTCAGGACGGTATCCTGATAACACTGCAATATACCACAAATGGATATTTTGTCAAGCAAAAAACCGCCAGCATGCTGGCGGTTTTTTAATATTTATGAGAATATTAATTTTCTAAATAATAATCAATTATTTCCTTGAAAGTTTCATAAGGATAAGCTCCTCTTATCAATTCTCCGTTGACAAAAGTACCCGGGGTTCCGGTAATCCCGGCTGCCTGAGCAGCCTGTGAATGCTGCTGCACTTTTGAAGCATATTTTCCGTCGTCAAGACAACTATTAAATTGAGAAGTATTTAAGCCTAAATCTCTGGCATAAGACTTTAAATTTTCAATTGACAAAGCGGACTGGTTGGCAAATAATTTATCAATCATTTCCCAAAATTTACCCTGATCGCCGGCGCATTCACTGGCTTCAGCCGCTTTCTGGGCCTGCGGATGAATTGAGGTTAAAGGAAAATGAATTAAAACTCGTCTGACTTTTCCTGAATAATCTTTCATTATCTGATCCATTGTTGTTTTATGTCTACTGCAAAAAGAACACTGGATATCGGAAACTTCAATTAAAGTTACTTTGGCATTGTCCGGACCCTGAGACCTGGCGTCTTTAAGCACTCCGGCTAACTTAGAAACATCTGCTGTATCCAAATCAGCAGGTGCAGGTGTAGGAGTCGGAGCAGGTGCCGCATTAATATTAGTATTTGCATCTATTTTAGCGCCTAAAACTCCACTTTCATCGGTTATTGGCTGACCTTTAGCCAATAGGGAAAAAAAGCCGATAATGCTTATTATGGCAATCCCTATTGCCAAACCCATTACCAAACTTTGTTTGGAAGACATTTCAAAAAAACCTTTTTCTTCTGACATAATTTAATTTATTATTTATTAATTTTAATATATCTTATTTTACCAAAATACAAGGATTAGTCAATAGATGGCTTTTTACTGTTTGAATCTGTTGCTTGTTGATAATTATAGGCTGCTCTTAAAATCATTTTTTCATTGAATTTATTACCTAAAATCTGAATGCCTGCAGGTAAACCTTCAATAAATCCGGCATTAACTGATATTCCGCAAATACCGGCCAAAGAGGCTGGTATGGTAAAAATATCTGCCAGATACATTTTTAATGGGTCGCTTGAATTTTCTCCGATTTTAAAAGCCGTTGTCGGAGAGGTTGGAGTAATTATTATATCAACTTTTTTAAAAGCCTGATCAAAGTCATTACAAACCAAAGTTCTTACCTGCATTGCTTTTTTATAATAAGCATCATAATAACCGGCGGAAAGGGCATAGGTCCCAATCATTATCCGGCGCTTAGCCTCAGAGCCTAAATATCGGCTTCTGGTATTGAGATATAAATCAAGCAAATTATCACTTTCAGCCGATTTTCCGTAGCGAATTCCGTCATAACGAGCAAGATTTGAACTTACTTCGCTTGGGCAAATTATATAATAGGCCGCTACTGCCTTGTCAGTATGAGGCAAGCTGATATTAATTACTTCCGCACCTAGATCTTCAAATTTTTTTATAGCATTCATTGTTGCCTCTTTGACTTCCTTATCCATACCATCAACAAAATATTCCTTAGGTAAACCTATTTTCAAGCCTTTTATATCTTTAATAATTTCTGCTTGATAATCATCTTTTTTAACATCAATGGTTGTTGAGTCTTTTTCATCTTTTCCGGCAATAGCATTGAGGATAATGGCAGCGTCTTTGACATTTTTAGCAATCGGGCCAATAGTATCAAGGGAAGAAGCCATAGCCATTACACCATATCTTGACACTCTTCCATAGGTAACTTTTAGCCCCACAATACCACAAAAGCCGGCTGGCTGGCGAATTGAACCGCCGGTATCGGTTCCTAAAGAATAAAAACACATATCAGCGGCAACTGCGGCCGCTGACCCGCTGCAACTTCCGCCGGGAACTCTCTTCAAGTCCCATGGATTTTTGGTTATAAAATAAGCGGAATTTTCTCCCGAACCGCCCATGGCAAATTCATCGCAGTTGACCTTGCCCAAATTAACACCGCCGGCTTGGCTAATTTTATCTATTGCCGTTGAATTATATGGTGGAAAATAATTTTCAAGAATTTTGGAAGCTCCGGTTGATCTGATTCCTTTTGTACAAAAAACATCTTTTGGGGCATGAGGAATCCCGGCCAAAGGATTGGAAAAATCTCCTTTTTTATCAGCTGTCTCGGCCTGCTTTAAAGCAATGTCTTCTGTAACGGTAATAAATGCTTGGATTTTTTTGTCAATTTTTCTAATTCTATCCAAACAAGCCCTGGTTAATTCAACAGAGCTGAAATCTTTTTTTTTCAAGCCTTCATTGGCTTGGCTAATTGTTAACTCATTTAATAACATAAAAAAGAAATAATGGAATTTGAAAATATTTTAAACTAATATTAAAACACTGATTTTGTCTTGACTAGATTATCTTCATGATCAGGTGCCATATCAATTATTTCTTTCATTGATTTCTCACTGGATTTACCCATAACATCATCTCTCATTACATTTTCTAATCCGGTCACTTGGGCAGTTGGTTCAACACCTTCTGTTTCAACTTCTTTAAGAATTTCCATATAATCTAAAATAGAGGAAAGTTGATTTGAATATCTTTTTATTTCCTCTTCATTGAGCCCAAGCCTCGCCAAAAGGGCAATATGTTTTATTTCATCTTGAGATAATTTCATAAAATTATACCTTTATATTATAAAGTAATTTTTCACGCTTGACAAGGCTTAAATAGTATGATAGTTTATATATTACTCATCACGGCAGATATATATCCTGCCACAGGGGCGTGATTAAAGTTTCTCCCAGCTGAAGCCTTCCGGCTGAAAATCACGCCCCTGAAATTGCATTATATATATTGCAGTACGGTTTGGGGTTGGAGTAGGTTATACAAACTCAGGGATCAGGGCTGTTTCCTGGAAACGACAAAAAATCGTTCCTACTCCGATGTGCCCGTGTTGGTCAGAAATTATTCCTTGTCAAGGAAGAAATCGCAGGGTTCAATTCCTTGCCGGGCACATCATTCTTTAACAATATCAGGGTGGCTGATTTTAGCTCCTGCAAAAGCAATAAGCGACGATGGTTCGTCGCTGAAGTCGCCTAAAATATTTTTTTGCTTTTGGTGGACAACAGTCTGCCACCCTGACCAATTTTTTCTTTATGCCTTGAGGCGGCCAAGTGATTTCCTCCCCCCACTTCCTCCCTCCCCTTCCTCGCCTGGCCGCCCAAGGCTCCAAATTGTTCTTTAATCCACCTCTGGAAATCATCTTAAATCCTTGATTTCCAGAGGCTTTTTTTATTAGCGACGTTGAGTGAGTATCCAGCACCTATTTATCAAAAAATAATTTATAAAAATATTTTAAAAAAAGGGAAAAAGCATCCCCTAAATAAATTAGAATTGAATTTTTTAAAAAATTAAACTTATTAAATCTGCTTGATTAATTTTATAAACTCCTTCTCATCAATTATCTTTAACCCCAACTTTCTGGCTTTTTCAGCTTTTGACCCCGGATTTTGGCCAACCACAACATAATCAGTATTTTTAGAAACTGAACTAACCCAATCTCCGCCGCCTTGGCGGATTTTTTCTTTAGCTTGCTCGCGACTAAGAGATTTTAAAACTCCGGTGACAATAATTTTTTTGCCCAACAAAACAGAATTAATAAACGGCTTAGTTTTTAAATTTTCAATTTCCACTCCCGCCTTTTTCAAACAATCTAAAAAATCCAAATTATTTTTGTCCGAAAACCAGCCGGAGATACTTTCTGCAACGATTGGTCCAATGTCTTTTATATTTTTAAGATCTTCTTTTGAAATATTTTCTAATTTTTCCAAAGAACCGAAATGATTTGAAACGTCTGTTGCGGTTTCTTCGCCAACATTGGGTATTCCTAAAGAATAAATCAAGCGCGGCAAAGTTATTTTTTTTGCCAAATCTATTGACTTAATTAAATTATCGGCTGATTTTTCGGCAAACCTTTCCAAAGGCAAAAGATCATCTTTTGTTAATTTAAAAATATCAGCCGGCGTTTTTAGCAATCCTGCTTCCAGTAGCTGAATTATAATTTTTTGTCCCAAACCTTCTATATTAAAAGCTTTTTTTGAAACAAAATGAATAAATTGCCTCTGTTTCTGAGCAAAACAGCCTTTATTGGTGCAAAACATCGCCACGCTCTTACTATTTCCCTTTTCTAAAACTTCCTTTTTTGCCACAGAAGAATTGCAGACGGGGCACCTTGAAGGTATTGTGAATTCTCTCTCTTTTCCTGTTCTTAGCTTGGGCAGAACCGAGACCACTTCGGGGATTATTTCACCGGCTTTACGAATTACAATAGTATCACCAATCTTTAATCCCAGTCGCCTAATTTGATCTTCATTATGCAAAGTTGCCCTCTTGACCAAGCTGCCCGCAAGCCTTACCGGCTTCAACTCCGCTACCGGAGTCAAAGTGCCTAAACGACCAATTTGAACTTTTATATCTTCTACAATAGTGGTTACTTCTTCGGCCGGAAATTTAAAAGCAACTGCCCAGCGCGGAGCTTTACCGACATAGCCTAACTCATCCTGCAAAAACCGCTGATTGATTTTAATGACTATGCCATCAATCCAATAAGGTTCTGATTTTTTTTTATCCCGCCAAAAACGCCAAAAATCCATTATTTGATCAACATTTTGGCAAAATTTAAAGTGAGGATTGACTTTAAACCCTAAATCTTTTAGCTTTTTAAGTTCTTCCAATTGAGTCTTGGGCAAATCTTGATTTCCGCCTGACCAGTCATAAATAAAACAGTCTAATTTTCTTTGGGCAACAACTTTAGAGTCAAGCTGGCGGATTGTTCCGGCGGCGGCATTGCGCGGATTGGCAAACTCAGGCAGCCCTTCAATCTTCCTTTTCTTGTTTATTTCCATAAGCTGTTTTTCAGACAACCAAACTTCACCTTCGGCCACAAGATTGATAAGCTTATTAAGACGCAAAGGAATACTATTTATAGTTTTTATATTTTGAGTGACATCTTCTCCTATTATCCCATCTCCGCGAGTAGCGGCTAATTTAAGCAAGCCTTTTTCGTAAGTTAAAACAACATGCAGACCGTCAATTTTTAATTCGCACACATATTCTAATTTTGGCGTTTGTCCCGCTTTTTCCAATAACTTAAAAATGCGCTGCTGCCAATCAATTATTTCTTCTTTAGAAAAAGCGTCATTAAAAGACCATTGGCGAACAGCATGCTCAACTTTAATAAACTTGTCCAAAGGTTTTCCACCAACCCTCTGTAAAGGAGAATCAAAACGCCTCAAATCAGGAAATTTTTTTTCCAAATCTTTCAGCTCTTGTTGAAGAGAATCGTAAATTGAATCACTCACCGTTGGATCATCTAGTACATGATAACGATATCGCAATTCATCAATCTGTTTAATCAACTTTTCTATTCTTTTTTTAGCTTGCTGTTTATCCATAGTTAAATTAGAAAAATTATCTGCTATTTGATAATTTCATGCTCGGAGAATAAAACAAAATCATAAAGCCCTGACAAAGGCGGTCTCATGGGCGTTCTTACAATAACGCTTTGAAATGATCGTCCAAAAACCGCAGAAGATTTAATAACTAAACGACTTGGTATGTCTAGCTGCAAACTAGGACTTTGATCAACATCAAAAACTTTTATAACTGCGTAGAGAGGTTCATTGCTGCCGAAGGGATAATTTATCCTGAAGGAATAAGAACATTCTTTATGTATATTTTGACCGTCAAAAGCGCTTATTATCGTATTTGAATCATTCAGCATTCCCTTGAAAACCGGGGGTTGTTGAAGACACAATTCTTCCAGTTTAATCCCTAAAACTGAAGTTAAATTTGTAAATTCACCAATAGGCACAATTCCGGTATCATTTCTCTCCACTTTAATACCATTTATATCAGAATATAAAAGCTGATAAGGGTTAAACAAATCAAGTTGAAAAGATTGGCCGGGATTAAGTAAAACTACAGTTTCTCTCTCATTACCTCCTTCTATCGTCCAACCTCCCAAAGATCCTAAATCTCCACTTTCATTAACGCAAGGGATTGATTGGTCCCCTGAACAATAACCGTTTTGCCTGCAGCTGCCTTTGCCTATTTGCCCGCAATCAATTATAGATTCCATTCTTCTTAACTGGTACAATGCTTTTTCACTTCCGCTTTCCGCCAGATAATATGACTGGACAGACTGGTCAATTAGCCTGGACTGCTGAATTTCCCTGATTATCAAACTGGTAAAAGCCGCAGTTGAAGACAAAACTACCGATATTATTAAAACCGCTAAAACTAAAACCATTCCTTTTTGATTCTTTTTAAATATAAACATAATCATCTTTTGTAAACACGGCTTGATACAGTGGTCTGCAAATTAACTATTTTCCTCTCTTGGACTTTTGCGCTTACGGACTCAAATTCCAAAACAACTGTTACGCTTGGCTGACGCCCAAAAGGCAGACAAGTACCTCCTTTTCCTAAGCTGCCGCAGTATTTACTAAATATGTCTTGCGATTCTTGGCCAATATCACAATTTCCGCTAAAACAATCGCTATTCTGCGTGCAACAGCAAAAACCCGATTTATCACTTTCCGGATCATTGACAGTACAACTGCCAACTAGGCAATTTCCCGATTCATTGCATCTTTCTTCTGAAAATGGGTTGGATGGAGGATTAATGTAGAAAAAAAATTTTTTTATATTAATTTCTTTAGAATCGGTCAACGTTGACCATTCATTAATAACTTTTCCTCCATCATTTTTCATAATTATTAAAATAAGGCTGTTTTGATTTTTATCATTATAATAAATATAGCGATCGCCTTTCTGATTTCTTAAAGCTAAAACTTCTTGCGGATTCTGAATATTAATTCGGCCCGATGCATCTTTGTAGTAGTCATAATAAATTTCGGAGGTTCTTATTTGTTGAGATATACTTTCAGCTACATGGCGAATATTAACTAATGATCTTTGCCGGCTAGAAATATGTCTTTGGGAATTCAAAGCCATAATAAAAATATTAACCAACAAAATTCCTATTATAGAAAAAATAGCTAAAACTAGTAAAATCTCAACCAGAGTAACTCCTCTTTGTCTTGATATTTTTGTATTACCCATAAATTCAAAAAATGAGCAAAAAATATTTTTTTTATTTCCAATCATAAATTAAACTTTCTAAAACTAAAATTTTTTCTCTTCCTTTCTCCGACCATCTCACTTGAGATATTATTTTTATGCCAATTTTTATTTCTCCGGCCATGCTGCAAGGTTGCTCTTTTATATATTCCTGTTTGTTTGCGATATTAAAACAAATATTGTCCAAGGTAAGTCTGCGGGAAAAAGGAGATAATTTTCCTTCTTGGTTATGGTTATATATGCCTAATTCGGAAAGGTACAAAGAATCATCAACCGGCAAACTAAGGCTTAAAAAACCGTTATTAAAAATTGCTATTGCTTCATTATTTTCATTCAAAATCATATCACTTATTCCTTCATCCCAGTTATTTCCGGAAAGCCAATTACTATCTCTTATATTCCTTACAACTTCTACACCCTCTTTTGCTAAATTATTGGCAATAACCTGAAATTCATTGGTTTTTTGACCTGTCATATTTGAAACCGTCAAACCTAAAATAACCGAAACTGCTATTAAAAAAATACCAATAGACGCTATTACCTCAATAATACTTTGTCCTTTTTCTTTTATGCCATCAGTCATAAATCATAGTCAACTAATTTGTTAGACTTCCAAAAACTAAACCAGAAAGAAGCGAAACATAAAAATAAGCATTGTTGCGGGTTTTTCTATCGCGAAATAGTCCCGCAACATATTTTGGATTATCGTGTTGCTGGCAAGGATAATTATTTTTGTCCCATTCAATTCTAATATCTGCAGGGGAGGAAAAAATTATTCTAAAATAATCTCCAATATAACATATACCTTCCTCAACTTCGGCTGTAATGAAAAAACCGTATTCGGGAGTTGAAGGAAAAAACGGAGAAAAAAAATCAATATTTGAAAACTGTTTATACTCTTTTGGCAAAAAATAAATTGGCTGGCCTTCTTCTAAAATGGCAAAAATCTGATAGCTGGAAGGATTGGCATTAAATTCAATTCCATAACCGCCTTTCGGAAAAGATCCGTCTTCTAAAATTCTGCCCGCCAAAGAAAAACTTCGAGAGGTTTCTATGCCATTAACAATACTTTTTAATGACGAATTAAGGTCGGCTGAAGATCTTGCCATTCTAAAATTAGCCAAAACAAAAGAAAAAATAATAACAATAACAGATGCCGAAACAATTAATTCAACCATTGTAAATCCCTTGCGATTTTTAAAAAAAATCATTAGTATAATAAATTAAGATACCAGTTTAAAATTTCTGTACCATAAATAAGAGTGATAAAAGTAGCCAGAGCTAAAAACGGGCCGAAAGGAATTTGAGAAGACATTTTTTTATTGGAAAAAATCATCAGAAGTATACTCACAAAAGAACCAATCAAATAAGCTAAAAACAAAGCTACTAAAAGCATTTTCCAACCAAGCATCAGTCCCATCAGAAAACCAAGTCTGATGTCGCCGTCACCAACCCATTTACCTTTGGAAACAAAAAACTGAAAAGCAAAAAAAACACCCCCGATTATCGCTCCTAATAATAAATTCACGAAGCCCAGCCGAAGCATTAAATTAAGCAGTAATGCTGCCACCATGGCGGGAATGCTAACCCTGTCTAGAATCAGATAATGCTTTAGATCATACACAAAAATTACCAACAAAAAGCAACTGAAGATAATTAAACTGAAAAATTTAAAATTTATTCCAAAGCGTGAAAAAAGCCAAATAAAAATAATAGCTGTTGCAAGTTCAACTGCCGGATACTGCCAAGATATAGGCCTTCTGCAATTTCGGCATTTCGCCCGTAAAAGTAAAAAACTGACAACTGGAATGTTATCATGCCAAACAATTTGGTTATTGCAACCCAAACAGACTGAACGTCCAAAAATAAAGGATTTATTTTTCTCAAGCCTAAAAATGACAACGTTTAAAAAACTGCCCACTATCAAACCTGCTATAAATATTGATATTCCCAACATGATATAATTTTACCTTGATAGCTTAAATTAGGCAAACTAGTCAAAAATTTTCAAACATCTTTTTTTACAATTTTGGGCTTAAACTGACCCAATGGATCCATCTCAGTTTATTGCAAGCCACTCTGAACGATAATCAATGAATCTCCTATATTCATGATTAAATGGAAAAATATCAAGATTAAAAGCGGTAATTAAACAATTCTGTGATTTTTCATTTTGACCCAAAATTAAATATAAATAAGCCATATTATAATAATAGCGTGAAGCAATACTTGTCAAAGAATGTTCACTGTTTACATCTATCTTAACCAAATTTCTTAATGACGGAAAATATCCGCTAAATTCAGCACTTCTGGCTTCTTTTATATCTTCATAAACACGGTGAGTAAAACCGTTTGAGATACTAAACAGTCCCAAATCATTATCTTTCTGTGTCACGGCAAAATTCGTATATAAAGACCTATCTTTTATTTGATGAAGAAGATTAAAAAACTTTCTTCTCTTATCTTCAAATTCTAGCTTAAAAAAATCTTCCGGCAAAGTCAGTTGGACATCTTTGTAGAAAAACTGATGCTCCGATACTATATCTATATCACTGCGATACTTCTCAACTTTTTTTAAATATACCAAGCTAAATATTTCTGTATCACCGGCCATACTTCCGTCTCCCGAAAAATAATAAATACTGCCGGGTTCCATGCTGTCCAAAGTATTTTTAGCATAATCATAAACCAGCCAAAAATCACTTAAATCAACTTTTTGGTAATTACTCAATAAAAAACTGAAAGGCAACGATATTAATACAAATCCAAAAGCCGCTTTTGTTAAATTCATTGATATTCGGCTTTTTAGAATATTTGATAAAAAATTATAAAGATAACTAATAATTACCCCAAACCAAATTACCACAATAAGGAATGCCGGCAGATAATAGACCCGATAAACATATTCTATCCCGGTAGACCAGCCGAATTTTCGCAAATATATTATTAATATACTGCTGCCGACAAAAATTCCGACACTAAGAAGCGCCACTTTTTTGTCTTTGATCCATAAATAAACAGCACCGGCAAACGCCAAAATCAATGTAGGCAGATGAAACTGATTTATCACCTCAATAAAAAAATTAAGCATTAAACCAAATTTTCCATACTGACTGGCAAAAGGTGAAAAATCATTATACTGTTTTCGCGAAATATGATCAAAAATACCTCTCCAGCTATTAATCGGGCCCCAATTAAAATCTGCTCTCTGCCAAGCCCTTAATGGAATATATAAATAAACCAGCAGTCCAAGTATAAATAAAAAAAGCATTAAAAAAACTAATTTAAATTCCTTGCATATTTTTGGCTTTGTCCATAAAATATATAAAATAAAAAAAGGCATAAGTAAAATCATTGCCGTATGATTAGTCAGACTTAATCCGCATAAAAAAGAAAACCACATAAGGTATTTTGCTTCTTTTTTCTCTTTCCAATTAATCAGAATCAGAAATAACAAGGCGACAAAAAAAGTATTTAAAGTATAAACCTCGGCAATCACGCTTTGCGACCAAAAAATTGAGCTGAAGCTAAACATCAATGAAGAAGAAAAAGAAATTAGTTTGTTCCTAGTGATTTTTTCAATAACTAAATACAGTAAAGAAATTGTCAGCGCACCAAAAAAAGCCGACATCAAATTTACCCGCCAGGCGATTGTCCCCAATGGAATAAAAGTAAAAATCTTTCCTAAAATCGTATAAAGAGGGTAACCAGAAGGATGGGCAATACCAAGAGTATAAGAAGCAGTAATTAATTCTCCGCTATCTTCCGCAGTAACTGTAGGTGCCAAAGTAAATAAATAAACTAACATTGGAATAAAAAATGTTAAGCAAAAAAATAAAAAATTTTTTCTAACCATAAAAGTTAATATTTTCATATTATTTTTTTAAAAATCACAAGTCTCCACATATTCATAATTATTTTTTTCTCTTTTATGATTTCAAAGCCGTATTTATTAAAATCAATTATTTTTTTAGAATCAAAATTATTAACATGGCAATCCTCCCAAATTTGCCCTTTGAATTTAAGCCAAAAAAACCAAACTATCCTAAAAAGCATATTCTCGTTTGGTACACCGATCATTAAATAACCTCCGGGGCTGATTAAATGGCTTATTTTTATTAAGAGCTTATCTATTTCTAAAATATGCTCCAGTACATCAAAAGCTGTAATCATTTCAAAATTGCCATTAAAAGAATCAATATTTTCAGAAAGGTCGGCAACAAAAAATTCAATTTTTTTAAATCTTTTTTTTGCATATTCAATAGAGGATTGAGATATATCTACTCCATAGACCCTACAATTTGTAAATTCTTGAATAATATTAGTTAAGTCTCCGCTATGGCAGCCGATATCAAGAATCTTTCCTTGCAGGCTGAGATTTTTCAGCTCTGAGATAATATGGCTAAATCTTTTTTGGTGCCAAAATTTTTGAAGATAATTGCGACTTATTCCCGCTTCATAATAATCAGGAGGCACTGATAAATGGATACCATTTAATCTTTCTTTGCTAATGATGTCTCTGCAAAATAACTTTTTGTAAACCACCAGACTAAGAAATAAGAATAAGAAAAATAAGGTTGCAAATGTGAGTATTAAGCCAACTAAAAAGCCAAATGGCTTATATTTAAATATTATTTCGTTTTTTCCTGAAGGAATATTGACGGCAATAAAAGCATAATTTGCCCTTAATAAATCAATTTTTTTACCATTAAGTTTGGCCTGCCATGAGTCAGAAAAACCCTGATTAAAAAAAACATATCCGTCGTGACTAAAATCAGTGTTTATCACTAGACTCCCAGAACCTTCTCTCAAAATTTTTATATTCTCATCAAAAACTTCTTCATTATTCAAACCAGTCGCCTGCAATATTATTTCCTTTGCGGGATTAAAATCAAAATCAAATAAGGCTGCAAGCATTTGTTCCTTACCTTCAACCTGTCTTGCATTGAAAACCGCAAAAACTGATGGTAAGAAATAATTGTTTTTATAAATTTTTAAAGGTGGAAGAAAATCATTCGTGACTTCTTTTACCAAAATCAAATTATCTGATTTAAGTGTCCAAAAAGATAATATATATTTAACACTCTGCATCCCTAAAATCTTAAGTGTTTTTTCTGAAACCAAAAAATCATCCCCATCTTTTATAAAACCCTGATTTATTGAATTAAACAAGTTATGCAACTCTCTTGAAATCATTCCTCCTTCAAGATGCCCCCTATCCTGAGAAGAAGATATATTCCAAAAAACATTAAGGTTTGGTGGTAATAATTCCCGAGCGGCAATAAAATGTGTAAGATTATTCTGCCAGCCCCCACCAAGCCGATTTATACGCTGCCAAGAATCAGACCAATTAAAACTGTAGATGCGAAAATATTCATTATCTTCTTTTAAAAATTTTACACTTTCAGGCTCTTTTAAAAAATATTCCTTATAATTTAATGCACCAAGGTAAGCATAAGCGACAAAGAATAAATCAAATGCAACAAAGATTATTACGACTAAAGGCAAAAGCCAATTAATCAACAGATGCTGTGATTTAAAAAAATTAAATCTTTTTAGCCATCGCTTTAAATTACTCCAAAAAAAATCAAAGCCGAAGCCGGCCAAGGTGGTAAAACAGACCAAATTTAAAATTAAAAATCTCTGAGGAAATCTAAACATTTTAAACCCAGGGATTATCTCCCAAAAAACGACAAAAAAAGGATTTAGGTACCCAAAACAAAAGAAAAAGGAAATCAAAATCATTAAAAATAATATTCTTATAATCGGTTTTTTAAAAAAACAAAAGAAAACTGCTAAAAAAGCAAAAAAGAGGGGTATTAAACCAAAATAAGCATTATTCTCCCAAAAAATACCGACATTTTGCAAATCAAAAAAATAAGTGTTTTCCGCCGGATTACCCAAAAAATAAGGAGATACAAAATGCTTTAAACTTGATAATGAATAATGAGAACCTGAAAGGTATGAGTAATCCATTGAAATGCTTCGGCTGGACATGCTGGCGTAAAAAAAAGTAGGCAGCAACTGAATTGCCGATAAACCAAAAAAAACAACTGCCACTAAAATCCAAGATAAAATTATTTCTTTACTTTTTTTGAATAAATTATGACTATTTTCAAAAACAGTCCTTAAAACAAAATAAATAAAAACCGAAATAAATGAAATGTAAAAAATCTGAGGATGCCCTGCAAAAAACTGCACTACAAAAGACAGGCTTAAAAAAACCAATATTTTTACTTTTGACCTCTTTTCGGCAAAATATCTTTCAACCAAATAAAGCTGGAGGGGAAGCCAAATTGCGGAATTAATCATGTTTAGATGCTTCAGCCTGAAAATAAAAAAACCGCTGAAGCAAAAAGAAACAGCGGCCAAAAGTGATCCTTGACGGCTTATTTTTATAATTCGGCAGTAAATATAGCTAAAAAATCCACCGAATAAAAAATTTAAAAATAATCCGACATTGACTGCTAAAAAAAAGGGCAAAAATATGTAAAGCAAATTAAGCGGATAAAAAACTCCGGCCTGACCTTCAGCTAAAATTGGAAAACCATGAGCCAGCAAATCGGTTAAAAGAAAAAATTCTCCACTTTTAATTGAAGATGCTGAGACAAAACGCAATGGCAAATTAAGTTCGGTAAAATCACTGCCGGTAAAATCGCCTGAATAAGGAATCTTCCAGCTAAAAAGATATGGCGATAAAAATAAAACAACAAGCAACAAAATAAATAAAAATGGGAAGACCTTTTCAAATTTACTTTTCATATATAAATTATAGCATTTTTGATCAACTTTTTTAAATTAATTTAGCCCCGAATAAATCGGGGCTAAATTGGAAGCTTCCTTTTATGTAAAGATTACTGAATTCCGTCCTGGGATGCAGTCTGCGCTCCGGCAGGAAGACCGCCGGTTGTCCCTTCTAGAGTAAAAGTAATAGAATAAGCATCAACGCCGGCTGACGTATAAACATAATCTACTCCTGGTGTAGGCGCGGCAGGCACTAAACCCATATAAGCTCCGGCGCAGCCGGCTGTTCCCCATCCTGCCGTACCCAAGCAAACATAACTGCCGCTGCCCAAAGTAGCTGTCGCAGCAGGATAACTACCTTGATCATTAAAGAAAAGCTCTAAAGCAGTTTGAACTTGCTTAATATCAGCAATTCTTTTAGCATCACGAGCCTTTGACCTGGCTGAATTCAAAGCAACCACTGCCAATGTTGACAAAAGTCCAATTATCGCGATGACTACCAATAATTCTATTAAAGTAAAACCTTTTTTCTTCATTTTCTCACCTCCTTTCTTTTTTTCGTATGAAATACGAAATTCTATTTTAAAAATAACTCTTTTTTTAAGTATACTACATAATTAAAAAATCAACAATTATAAATATTTTTATTTTAATTTTCTGCAGGGGATTACTTACAAATAATTTTAATTTAATTTACAATGCCGCTGCCAAATTATACATTGGCAAAATTACCGCCGCTACCAAAATTCCAACCGCCACTCCCATAAAAATCATAATTAATGGCTCTATTATTGTTGTAAGATTAGTTACCATGTTATCCACTTCCCTGGAGTAAAAACTTGATAATTTATCCAAGATTTCATCAATTCTTCCGGTTTTCTCGCCGATTTTAAGCATCTGAGAAACTATTATAGGAACTTCTTTACTTCTTAAAAAAACCGTTACTATTGAATTTCCATCTTCGACCTCAAGTTTCGTTTCTTTAATAATTTTTTTGTAAGTTTCATTACCAACAACGTCTGAAACAATATCCAAACTCCTGGTTAAAGAAACTCCGCCGGTAATCAACGTATGAAGACTTCTGCAAAAACGAATCAGTACTATTTTCTGATAAAGTTTTCCAAATATTGGCCACTTAAGCTTTAAAGTATCCCAATAATACGCCCCTCTGGAAGTTGATATTAGTAATCTGATTGAAATAAAAAATACCACTAAAACAATTAAAAGCAACCACCAATAAGTTGATAAAAAATTGCTGGAGTTAATAAGAATTTTAGTTGAAACAGGGAGATCGGTTCCGGTTTCCATTAGAATTGAGGTAAGCTGAGGAATTACAAAAATCATCATCAGGGCCGCAACAATTATCAGGCCAGAAATAATAAAAGCGGGATAAATCATTGCTCCCCTTATTTTGGAAATTAAATCGTAATCTTTTTCCTGTTGATCAGCCAAATAATTTAAGACTTCATCCAACTTACCGGAAGTTTCACCGGATTTGACGATATTTACAAAAAAATCATTAAAAACATGGGGATGGCGAGATAATGATGCAGAAAATTTTGCTCCACCCTCAACGTCATCGGCAATTTCAGAAATTACCGCTCGCAAAGAAGGATTTTCAGTCTGAGTAACCAAAATTCTAAGTCCCTGAACCAATGGTATGGTGGCTGAAATTATTACTGAGAGTTGCCTGGAAAAAATTACTAAATCCTTAATTCCTACTCTATTTAAAAATTTCAAGGAGCTATTCCAATCTTTGGCTTTTTCCTCCTGCAATGAAATTAAAGTTAACCCTTGATCTGATAATATATCAGCGGCAATACTACTTGATACCGATTGGATTAACCCCGATAAAGTACTGCCGGATTTATCTTTAACTTTATAGCGAAAATAAGGCATAAATAATCATAAATTAACTTCTGGCTATTGACCTAAAATTTTCTTTGTCACTTGCATATTCCAACGCTTTATCAACCGCAACTTCATGGATTAAGACCAGCTCTGCTAAAGATTGGTCCATAGAGACCATTCCTTCCTCTCGTGAACTTTGTAAAACTGTAGTCAGTTGCTTGGTTTTTCCTTCTTTAATGAGGGAACGAACAGCTTCAGTAGCGAGAAGGACTTCCGCTGCTAAAACCAAGCCACCGCCGCGTCGGGGTACTAATCGCTGAGAAATTATAGAAATAAGACTATCAGCCAATAACATCCCCGCTCTTTCTTTTTCCTGTGCAGGAAAAGATGAAATAATTTCCTCAATGGCCTGAGTTGAAGAAGTTGCATCCATTATTATAAAAGCCAAACGTCCAGAATTGGCAAATTCAACCGCCAAGGGAACGGCTTCTTGTTCAGAATTAACACCGACAGAAATTACATCTACATCCGATTGTTGGGCTGATCTGATTGCTTCGGCAAAAGAAATGGCATCACGACCGACTTCCCTCTGTTCTATTATGCTTTTTTGATTAGTAAATAAATATTCTATCGGTTTCTCAATTACTATAATGTTTTTATTTCTTTTCCTGTTTATCTCCTCAATTATGGAATTTACCGTGGTGCTGCGACCAGAATCATATGGACCGCAAACTGCTATTAATCCTGAATTTTTCTCCGGCAAGCTATGAACTGATTTTGGTAATCCTAAACTCAATAAAGCCGGGATCTTTCCGTAAATGACTTTCAAAGAAGCAGATAAAAATCCTTTTTGAAAGAAAAAATTTATTTTAAACCTGAATTTTTTGTTCAACTCTTTAGTAAATACTATTTCTTTATTCTTTGTCAATTCCTGCATTTGTGAAATTTCAAGCCAACTTTCAGCAAGCTGCCTTAAAAAATCATCTGTCACTATAGCTTCATCGGGGAGCTCTAAAAGTTTTTCATCAATCCTTAAAACAGGAAAAGAACCCACAGTCAAATGAATGTTTGATGCTTTTTTCTTTGCGGCAATAGTTAAAATTTTATCAATGACAGAATCTGCTGATGCCATAATATATTTAATTATTCTGTTATTTTATTAAATTTTTAATTTTTTTTATTACTTCGGAGGGCATAAAGTGAGCCTTGATTAAGTAGTCGCTAGCTCCCAATTCAAGACCTTTTTTAACTTCATTTTTTTGGCTTAAATTAGTTAAAAGTATAACTGGAATATCTTTCAATTTTTTGTCTGATTTTAAAAATCTTAAAATCTCAAATCCATCCATTTTAGGCAATACAATATCTAGAAGAATCAAGTCGGGTTTTTTTTCTTTAATCATTCTTTGACCCTTTTCCCCGTCAAGGGCTAAAAAAACTTCAAAATTATCCATACTTAACTTGGTCGCATAAAGTTCTGCTAAAAATTCATCGTCCTCAATTAATAAGATTTTCTTTTTACTAGGCATAATTTTAATCTATAATTTTTAATATAAAATATAATTTATTTAGTCAGATCATATCTGAGATATTCTTACAACTTCATCCAAGGTGGTAATACCCTTTAACGCTTTAATTAAACAATCCTGGGTTAAAGTTATAAAACTTTGTTCGCTTAAAATTTTCCGTATACTATTATCAATGCCCTTATTTATTATTTCCCTAATATCATTGTTAACAACTACCACCTCCGAAGCGGCTACCCTACCCTGATATCCTGAATTTCCGCAATGGGCACAGCCTTCTCCTTTATAAAAAACCAGCTTGCCAACGTCAATTCCCTCCAGGTAGGCGGGGGGAGTCTTATCAATCTGCTCTTTGACTTTTTTTAGCAATGCTTGGGGCGGTTTAAATTCCTGTTTACAATTTTTGCAAATCATTCTGGCAAGCCTCTGTGCCATAACTAAATTAAGAACAGAAGAAAGCAAAAAAGGTTCAGCCCCTAAATCTATTAAGCGAGGAATGGAACCAACGGCATTATTTGTATGAAGAGTTGATAATATCAAATGACCGGTTAAGCTTGCATGAATTACTAATTCGGTAGTTTCTTTGTCCCTGATTTCTCCAAGCATAACAATATTAGGATCTTGCCTTAAAATTGATCTTAATCCCGAAGCGAAAGTGTAGCCAACTTCAGGATTTATATTTGATTGGTTCACACCGGGTATATAATATTCAATTGGATCTTCAAGGGTTATAATATTTGTCCCCTCCTGATTCAGCATTGTTAAAATCGTATATAATGTTGTAGTTTTGCCTGAACCTGTAGGACCGGTCAAAAGTAAAAGTCCATGAGGCTTTTTAATTACATCCTTAATCATATCTATATGAATCCTGTTAAACCCCAATTGCTCCAAAGTAGGAACTTCGGAGGTAGTATCCAAAATTCTCAAAACTACTTTTTCGCCTTCAAACAAAGGTAGCGTTGAAACACGGAAATCAATATCATGATTCTCAACATTAAGCCTGATTCTGCCATCTTGGGGTTTTCTTGTTTCATCTATTTTTAAATTAGCCAAAACCTTAATTCGCCCAATGACAGCTGAATGAACATATTTTGGCAAAACCAAGGATGTCTTTAGAACTCCATCAATGCGGTAGCGGACTCTTGTATCTTTAATAGTAGGTTCAATATGAATATCGGAAGCTTTACCATCAATTGCATGCCTGATTATTACTAATACTATTTTCGAAACCGGAGCGTTTTTAATAACTTCCTCCATTTCTTTAATTTTTCCAAAATCAAAAACCTCCCCTGTTTCATCTTCAACATCAGCCAGGGCTTGTTTAACTTCTTCGCCTAAAACCTCAAATTGTTTCAAGGCTGAATTAAACCCGGACTGGGAAATAATAAAATATTTGACTTTTAAACCGGCTTTTTGAGCCAAAAATTCCATCGCTTCAATGGCTTTAAAATTTTGGGGATTTACCAAAGCTACATGAATCTCATTACCGACTTTTTTAAAAGGAAGTACTTGATAATTTTCCGCTACCTCTTTGGGTATCAAATTTAAAATTTTCTTTTGTATTTGTTCACCCTTTAAACTAATAACCGGAATACCTAAAATTTCGGATTTAATTTCAATAATCTTATCTTCATTAACCAATTTTTCTTTAATTATTATATCTTCAATATTTTTGTTTTCCGATAAAGACCTGCTTTCAATTTCTTCTGCAGTCTGTTTGGTCAAGATACCTTGGGCTACTAATCCGCCGAGTAATTGATTTTTTTCTTCATTCATTATTCAAAAAATTAGTTGCTTAATAGTGAAAAAGGAATTGCCCTGAATGGATTGCTTCTACCCGTTTTACCTTCTGCAATCGGTAACTTAATATTTGATTTTAATTCAGTATAAGGCAATTTATTTAAAAAATCAGATTTAAAGTCGGTATTTATAATTGAAATAATTAAACTTTCTTCTCCACCTGGCAATTCAGTCGGTTTTTGACTGCCGACAAAAAAATTAAAGTATACTAAAAACCCCAAAGCTGAAATTAATACAATAATAAAAATCAGCGATAGTATTTTTTTTATTCCTGTTACTCTTTTTTTCATTAACATATTTCTCTATTTTTCGTAATAATATGCGAAAAGATTAATTGAGTAATTTGGTGAAGTAGGAGAAAAATAAACTGCATTAACATCAAATAATCTTAAATTATTTTCCAAAGAAGACAAAAAATTCTTTATTTCCCTGTAGTCTCCGTTTTCATTAACACTAATAAGATTTAAACTTATACTAAGCCTTTTTGCTCGTCCCTTTTCCGATATTTGAATATTTCTATCATCACTTTCCGTTTCGTTGACGCTTATTCCGGCCAAAAAAATTCCATTTTCTTGAGCTAAATGCTCAAGTTGAACAAAAATGCCGGCAATATCCCTTTCTTCGGGTAAAATCATTTTCATTTTTTCAATACTGCTGGAACTTATTTTTTTATAGTTGCTATCAAGCAACTTTAAATCGGTAAGATATGAGCTTCTTTTATTTAATTCCTGCTGTAATGAATTAAGATTATATCTGCCACCAACTCTTGCCTCTTGATATTTTGGATTAAGAATAAAATAGTAACTTGAAGCAATTATAATAATTATAAATAAAAAAATCACTATTCCATAGTAGCGAAGAAATACAATTTTTAGCTGCAAAAATTTATTATCTTTTATCTTTTTACTTTCGGATATTTCCATATTAATTTAATTATACTTCAAAAATACATTGGGTAAAAATTCCAAATTTATATTAAAATTAATTTGATAATTACCTTTATCGTCAAGGATAGTAGCAGAAACTGCATCAATCCTGACGTTCTTAATGAAATTATTTGCTTTTTGAAAAGCGACCAATTGTTTGGCAGCTGACTGATAATCTTTACCAACTGCTGAAATTACCAACCTGTCGTGTCCAGACATTGAAAAACTCGTATAGTAAATTTCTTCAATTGTATATTTTTCCAATAACTCAAAAAAATTAGTCCAATAAATATGCCCTTTTAAAACGCCTTCTAATGCCTCCATGTAATCCCTTAAAGACAATATCTGATCTTTATTATTCTCAAAATTTGAAATTTCTCGGTTTAAAACTGCCATCCTCTCTTCTACATCTGATATATGCTTGGAAATACTTAGCTGATACCATAAAATTCCCAGATAGGCAAAAATCACAATAGCCAATGTAGAAAAAACAATTGAAATACTCAAATAAAAGCGCTTCTGAAACTCCAATTCTGGCTGTTTTGATATCTCATCGGGTATTAAATTAACGTCTAAAAATTCCTGCTTTTCTTCTTTTCCCCTTGTTTCTTTGCGTGAAGACTCCTGATTTGGCTTTTCTAACAAGTTACTGGCGGATATATTTGCATCTCTTTCTACTTTTATCTCTGACAAAACTCTTTTTGGCTTGAAAATCCTTGATAAAATTCCAGTTTCAGTTCTGCTTTTCTTTTTCATTTTTCTTTCGTTCTTTATCTCTCTTTTTCTCTTCTTTGATTCCTCTAATTTTAATTTTTCTTCTTCTTTATTCCTTAAGCTGACCGAGTCAATATTTTCTGCCGGTCTGGCTGGTTTTTTCTTGTCATCAGCTAATTTTGGAATATGCAAAGCCCCTTGTTTTAGAGTTTTAGAATTATAAGATTTATCCCCGGAAAATAATCTCCTCCAGAAAGAAACCTTTTTTTTATCCCCTTGCACAAAAAAATTTTCTTTCTCCTTCTCTTTTAATTCTTCTGGTAATAAATTGATATTTGGCACAATTTTAATATTAATTACTCAATGTTTCTCATTGCTAAACCGACAGCAATGGAAAAACGAGGGCCGATTTCATCCAAAACCGGCTTTAACTCTTCCGGATATATCACTCTTGCCCAAGGGTCGCCTAAAAATACCCTTAGACTCAAAATATTTGATAAGTACTCCGGTAAATTTAAAAGTAAGGAAGATCCTCCGGTCAAAATAATTTTCTCAATATTGTTTTTATTTTGGCTTTTATATAAATTTATACTGTATTTTAATTCATCAATTATTGGAATTAAAACGCCTTCAATCGTTTTTGGAACACTGCCCTGTCCAGATCTTCTAGGGTTCATTCCAATATCATACTTGAATTGTTCAGCTCTGTTTAAACTTACATTCAAGCTGTTTGCGATTGCTTTAGTTATGGTCAGACCTCCAATATCAAGACTTCTATTCAGAATCGGGATGCCCCCCGCCACGATTGAAATATTTGTTACTACTGATCCAACATCAACAATCATTAAAGGTGATTTATCGTTGTATGCCAAAGATCTAATTAAAGCAAGCGGTTCAGTATCCAAACTGAGTAAGGTTAAACCAGAATGCTTAAAAATTTCCATATATCTTTTAACCAAATCACGTGGCGCCGCAGTAAGTAATATTTTTACATTTCTACTTTTATCTTTAGATTTTATATTTAAAAAACCTTTGTTTCTTTCTTCTTTACTTTCTACATCTTCCTCATTTTCATTATTTTCTTCTTTTATGGCTTCCCCTTTGCTTTTATCCTTATTTTCTCTGTCATCAAAATCATCTATAATTTTCCAATCTAAAATCATTTCTTCTGCCGGTAATGGAATTACTTTTTTAGCCTCCCATTTAACCGCCGAATCTAAATCTTTTTTTGACATCTGAGGCAAGCTAAGAATTGAAGTAAAAACTGAAAAAGAAGGCAAGGCAGTAATAGATTTTGTTGTTGTGGCCTTTGTTTTCCTCCAAACTTGTTTGATCAACTTTGCTAATTCATTTACATTTTCATTACTGTCGGTTTTCGGCAAACCATCAATTTCCCTGTCAATGTAACCGTAAGTAACCAGCTTCGGGCGGCCGTTTTCATTTTTTAATTCAACCAACTTAATGCTGTTGGAATCAAAGTCTACTCCTATATAGCTTTTAACTGAAGAAAATAATGGCATAATATTTTGACTGATTATCTCAATAAATTATCTTGTCGCCAAACCGGCATTGACTTGGCAAAATCGCCCAACCCAGGAGGCGTATTGGCCAATAATCGTCCATCATAAATAATAATTTCGGATCCTTGCACCACCTGGCGAGATTGATCAACAAATGTTCGGTTAAGGTAGAATTTTCTGGCCATTATTAAGCCGGAAACAATCAAAGGATTTTGACTGCAAACAGCTTCATCAAAAAGGCAATTTTGTCCACTTAAAACGCAGCAGCTATATATTTGCCCGCAATGAGGCACTTCCATACTATCGCTACAGTCAATTCCGCTACCAACGACTATAAAATTACCAGCCAACTCTTTTACCCCCGGCAATATCTTTAAATCTCCTTTAATAATCCATGCAACCGAGGCCAGGTTCTTAAACCTGCTTAAATTGTTAGAATCATCATATTTAATATCAGCACTTATAACTAAATCACCATCAACTATAATTGTACCACTTCCATCACTAAAGCCTGAAGCGTTCATAAATTTAACGGAATTGTCAACAAATAAATCGCCTTCCCTGTAGTATATTTTTCCGTCAAGCATAATATTTCCACCATAATAATTTTGTGTCGGAATTTTGGAAACCGTCTTTCCTAATCTGTTAACGCATATATCACTTTGAATAAAATTACAGAGTAAATCTGAAACTTTAATCTGTCCTAAAACATTAGAGTAGCGGGTACTTGGCCTGGGAAATCCGATATAATGAAAATCTTCCCTGATCCAATCCAGACCTCTGGCGGAACGAAAATTAATAATATCTCCTCCGGAAATTATTTGATAAGTTGCATTATAGCCGTAATCAGGCGGAGCTTGCCCGGAAATTCCCCTACGGGCATAAATATCACCGTATTTTGTCTGAAGCCATGGAGAAATTTGCCTTACTTCTGGAGTAAAGGAAATCCAACCAATAACATCTGACCAAACCCAGCCCAATAAAGTCAAACGCTGATTGTCACCAAAAGTGCTTTGGACCAATTTAACTTGGTAATTGGATGTCTGACAAAATACGGAGTCAGCACCGCAACTTAAAGAAATCAAACCAATATTTTCATTCCAAGCCCAGCCAAATACCAACCATTCATCAACACTTTCTTGCTCGGCATAAGCATACCAGCCTCCGCTCGGAACCTGTCCAGCATAGGTTTGACAAGTCTGTCCGAAGCAGATCCAACCGATATTGTCCGACCAAGCCCAGCCAAAAATTTTTCCTCTGATTTTTCCATCTGTCATTTCCCCGGCTGTTGCCTGAACATAGTATTTTACATCTTGATTAATACAATTTCCGGATGACAAGAAATCACAATTCTCATTATTCAAAGAAATCCAGCCAATATTGTCTGACCAAGCCCAGCCCAGCATCTTTTGGCCGCAATCTGCAGTGCATCTTTCAGTTTCCGCACTATCGTCGCATCTTTCATAAAAACCGTCGCTATTGGGCGATTGAACAATGCCATCGCCGCAAAAGGCTTTTGGCTGCTCCTGAGCATATATTTTTGGCAAAAACAAAATGCCAAAGAATAAGGCTGAAAATAAAATGAGTATAAATAATTTCTTGCTCATTATGTTTTTTTATAAAGGGTATTAATCAGCATGCAACTGTCTCCAACCACTTTGAGTGCAACCATAAAACTTTCCATTTTCATAAACAATTTTACCTTCATTACCTGAATCACAATTAGGTTTAGAATTGGTTTTTCCTAACTGAATATTCCCATCTACCCTTAAATTATGATCAATGGTGCTAATATCATTAATACTTCCGGAATTCATATGCATCCAGTTTCCTTTTATCTGCCCGGATGATTTTATATTACCCTTAACATCCAGTCTTTCAGTTGGATTTAACTCTCCGATACCAATTTTTCTATCCGGCGTAATAGTCATAGCTATAGCCCAATAAAGATCTGGACAAGTATGACCTTCCGGATTATTCCTATAACATTGTTCTTGCATTAAATTTTGATAGATATTTATACGAGAAGCATCTTCATTTGTAATAAATCCCTCAAAGCTCCTCAAAGGATTATTATCTATTCTATCTTTACCAAAAATAAACCTTTTTCTTTGAGAAAACCCGATTACCGGATCACTATGATTACCTAAAAGTATTAAATTCAAAGCTGCAGGCCAATCTTGGCTGGTAGATTGAACCATTATACGAGAATCTTCCCATCCACTCCCTTTTATATGCAACTTACTTGTAGGATTATCAATGCCAATACCAACCATTCCTTTGTTGTCTGCTGGATAATAAATATTATTTCCATTCTTTTTCCATAAACTAGTGCCACCATCACCGGGCCATTCTGAACGACAATCACTGCCAAGACATAGCGACTCAGTTTTTACAGTTCCCTTAACATCCAATTCGGTTTCCGGATCCACTTTTCCGATTCCTACTTTTCCTCCCACTATTGCCATTGTGTTTGGTTGACTTAATGTTCTTGATTGATCATCCAAACCAATACCAAAACTACGGCTTCCCGAAACAGTTATAGCTCGTCCCATTGCGGTTGAAATAGCACCTGACGCTTTCACTAAAGTGCCAATTGCGGTTGAAAAATTTCCGAATGATTCCGAACTATATCCCATTGCTGTTGAATTGTTTCCTGATGCTGTTGTTCCAATTCCAGCCGCAAATGAACCTAAATTTAATGCTTTTGTCTGATAACCTAATGCAACTGAATAATTGCCCAATGCTTCTGTTCCGCTTCCTATTGCTGTTGAGCCAATTCCCGATGCTTCTGTTTCAATTCCAGCCGCAAATGAACCTAAATTTAATGCTTTTGTCTGATAACCTAATGCTGTTGAATTGTTTCCTGATGCTGTTGTTCTATCCCCCATTGCAGTTGAGCCAAGTCCCGATGCTTCTGTTAAAGCACCTATTGCTGTTGAATTGTTTCCTGATGCTGTTGATAGAATACCTATTGCAGTTGACCAATTACCTGATGCTATTGTTCTATCCCCGACTGCAATCGAAAAATCGCCTGAAGCTTTTGTTTGACTTCCCATTGCAGTTGAGCCAAGCCCCGATGCTTCTGATTGAGAACCAGCCGCAAATGAACCGGCTGAAGCTTTTGTTAAATCTCCCATTGCTGTTGAACCACTTCCTGATGCTACTGTATTTCTGCCCATTGCTGTTGAACCATCTCCTGATGCTTTTGTCTCAAGACCAAATGCTATTGAACCACCTCCTGATGCTTCTGTTTTTAAACCCATTGCTGTTGAACCATCTCCTGATGATTTTGCCAAAAACCCCATTGCCGTTGAGCCGGATCCGAAAGCTTCTGTCTTAAAGCCTACTGCTAGTGAGTAATCACTTGATGCTGTTGATTCCCGACCGGCTGCAATTGAATAATTACCTGATGCTACTGTTTGCTGACCGGCTACAATTGAATAATTACCTGTTGATCTTGTATCTCTTCCTATTGCAAAAGAATTATGACCATAAGCCCGAGAATTAAGTCCTATTGAAACTGAATAATCACCTACTGCCTCTGAATTGGCTCCCATTGCTATGGAAGATATGCCTTCGGCTTTTGTGATCCAACCTGATGAAAAAGATAAGTCACCTATGGCCTCTGCAGAGTTTCCTGCTGCAAAAGAATATTTTCCCAACGCTTTTGAAGAAAAACCAGATGCAAAACTGTATTCTCCAATATTTAAAGAATTCCATTGATCTCCTTGAGCATAACCTACCCTAAAAGCTGACTTTGCCGGTACCCACATCATCCTTGATCCTCCTCCTAAATTTTCACCATCCCAACCACTGCCATGAGATCCCATTGCCAATACCCCACCATCTATATTTAGATTAACTCCTGATCCCACCCAATTTCCAATATTTAAATTAGTTACTCCAGCTCCATCAACCCTAATTGCTTTACCACTGGACAAATAAATATCTTCCGAAGATTTTATGCTGCCTGAAACTTCAAGTTTTTGCGAGGGGTTAACCATATCAATTCCAACATTGCCCCCAACTATTGCCATTGTATTTGGCTGACTTAGTGTTCTTGGAACATTATCCAATCCAATACCAAAACTACTGCCTCCTGAAACGATAATTCTTCTGCCCATCGCTATTGAACTGTCGGCTGATGCTATTCCAGTACCTATTGAAACGGAAAGAGCGCCGGAAGCGGTTCCTGAGCCGATAGCTGTTGAACCATGTCCCATAGCCTTTGTTTGATAACCCAATGCTGTTGAATATTGTCCTGATGCTTCCGTACCATAACCCAATGCTGTTGAAGAATAACCCAATGCTTTCGTTAATGAACCCATTGCAAATGAAGTTGAACCCGATGCTATTGTATTCCACCCGCCGGCAAAACTGGAATTACCAATATTTGAAGAATCCCATTGATTATTATCAACATTTCCTGCCCTGAAAGCCCCCTTTCTCGGTATCCACATCATCCTTATACCGGCCCCTAAATTTCCACCACTCCAGCCGCTACTGTCTGATCCCATTGCCAATATTCCGCCATTATGCATATTCAAAATAACTCCTGAACCTTGATTACCCCAATTGCCAATATTCAAATTGGTTATTCCTGCTCCGTCAACCCTGAGTGCTTTACTGTTGGACAAATAAATATCTTCCGAAGATTTTATATTGCCTAAAACTTCAAATTCTTGAGATGGATTATCAATCCCAACTCCAACATTGCCTGAATTATAATAAATTTGATTATTATCACTTAATCTCCACAAACTTTCACCCCCTCCAATTTCATCCCAACTGCCTTTGCAGTCTGAAGGATTTTGCGAACCCAAACATATTGTTCCATTACTTACCATAATTGATCCATTACCATCTAAAAGCAAATTATCAACTTCTACAATGTCTCTAACTTTTAATTTTCCGGAAATATCAATTGAAGCTGCCTGCGGATTATTGTCGCCGGGATTGCGAATTTCAATCAGCCCCGAAATATTGTTTCCCGGCGGATCTGCTGTTGGTCCTCTCCATTCACTAGAAGCCAAGGCAAAAAAACCATTAACAAAAAAAGTGACAGAAGCTATTGCCACGAAAAAGACCAAAAAAACAAAAAATTTCAAAAATTTAGAATGTTTTTTCATATTTTTTTCTTCTACCAAATAATTTTGGTTATTTTTTAATATATATAAAATTCTAAATTATTTTTGACTAAACCTCTTTTTTATTATATAATCTTAGAGTGATAAAGGGTATTAACCCTTTTTGGCTCTTCAGCTCGGAAACAAAAAGTTGTTAACTTTTTGTTTCACTCGCTCTATGTCGCCAATAAAAACAACTCTCTGAATATATTTTACCACAAAAATTAATTCTGGGCAATAAAAAATTAGCCCGATAACAAAAAGGAGAAAAAAATATGCAAACAAACATCATTTGGGTAATATTAGTCATTGCCATTTTACTTATAGGCTGGCTGATATTACTGTTTAACAGCCTAATTAGGCTAAAAAACAGGACAAAAGAAGCATTTTCAGACATTGATGTCCAACTTAAAAGACGCCACGATTTAATTCCTAACCTGGTGGAAACGGTTAAAGGTTATGCCACTCATGAAAGAGAGCTATTTGAAAAAGTGACAAAAGCCAGAGCAGAAGCAATTAATGCCAAAGGAGTGGGCGAAAAAGGCAAAGCGGAAAATATGTTAACTGATACATTAAA
Source organism: uncultured Gammaproteobacteria bacterium (assembly GCA_964497245.1). Lineage (GTDB taxonomy): Bacteria > Patescibacteriota > Patescibacteriia > Buchananbacterales > UBA6539 > CAZCCC01. The sequence goes on from CAZCCC010000007.1 coordinate 34,391, forward strand.
ATCGGTATTTGCAGTTGCTGAAAGTTATCCTGATTTAAAGGCATCACAAAATTTCTTAAAGCTTCAGGAAGAATTGTCCGACACTGAAAACAAAATCCAAGCGGCAAGAAGATTTTACAACGGCAATGTCCGAGACTTTAATACTAAAACTCAGACTTTTCCAAATAATTTAATGGCCGGAATGCTTGGATTTAAAATTTTTGAGTTTTTTCAAACCGAAGAAGCTGAGAAGGCAAATGTTCAAGTTAAGTTTTAGCCATTTATAATAGCAGACAAGATAGAATAGTAAGCTGATAAGTTTTTTTGCTTATCTTGTTTATCTTGCTTAATATGTATAATCAAATTGACAGCAATAAAAGAAAAACCGCTATTTTAATTGCAATATTTATTGCAGTTATTGTTCTAATTGGCTGGATTTTCGCCGAAACAACCAGCATTGGCTATTTTGGTATAGTTTTAGCGGTATTTTTTTCTATTTCAATGTCTCTGGCAAGTTATTTCAAAGGCGATAAATTAGCTTTATTGAGTGCTGGTGCCAAGGGTCCAATACAAAAAAATGATAATCCATACCTCTATAGAATGGTGGAAAATTTGGCAATTACCGCCGGTATTCCTTTGCCTAATATATATGTCATTCCTGATTCGGCAATAAACGCTTTTGCTTGCGGCCGTAATCCAAAAAATGCCTCAATTGCCATTACTACCGGGGCAATTGAAAAATTGGAAAACATAGAAATGGAAGGGGTTATTGCCCACGAACTCTCCCATATCAAAAACTACGACATATTATTAATGACTATTGTTATAGTTTTAGTTGGATTAATAGCTTTGCTTTCAGATTGGTTTATAAGAATAAACCTTTTTGGTGGCGGAAAGAAAAGTGACAGAAACAGTGGACAAATTGGAATGATTATCATGATTATTGGAGTCGTGCTTTTAATCCTTTCTCCGATTATTGGAAAAATAATCCAGCTGGCAATATCAAGAAAAAGAGAATTTTTAGCAGATGCCTCGGGTTCACTTTTGACCCGCTATCCTGAAGGCTTGGCAAAAGCACTGGAAAAAATTGAAATGGATAATATCCCGTTGAAAAGAGCAAATAATGCCACAGCCCATCTTTATATATCAAGCCCATTTGGAAAAAATAAACATCTTCTTTCAAAACTTTTTTCCACTCACCCACCAGTTAAAGAAAGGGTAGCAATTTTACGCAAAATGATTAAACCATAAAATTATAATTATTTTTATGATTTCAATTTTTGAAAAATTCAGCAACCATTCAAAGAAAGCCATTAAGAATGCTTTTGATTTAGCTGTAGCTTGCGGCCACAAAAGCATTGCTCCGCAGCATATTCTCTACGGCTTGTCTTTGCAGAGAGGTAGTATCGCCCATCAAGTATTATCTAAAATGAAAATAACCAGCCAAGAGATTAAAAGCGCTTTGGAAAAAAATACTAAAAAGAAAAAAATGCTGGGACAAATTGGTCTTGATCAAAATACCAAAAAAATATTGGAAAGGGCTTTTTTAATCTCCGGAATCAACAGACACCGCTATGTCGGCACCGAACACCTGCTGGCTTCATTAATTATGTCAAAAAATGATTTTATCAATGAACTTTTAAAACAAAAAAATATAGGTTTAGCTGAAGTAAAAAAACAAATTGACATGGTAATAAATAGCACTTCAAAATTTCCCGACTTAGCCGGAAGTCTCAATTACTTTGAAAATGAAGGCCGAAACGGAAGTTATTATGGAGAATTTGATCAGCAAAATACGACAACAGAATCCGCCTTGAGACTTTTCGCCACGGATCTTACAAACCAAAAAATCCAAGAAAAAATAGATCCGGTAATAGGCAGGGAAGAAGAAATCAGCAGGCTGATTCAAATTCTTTCCAGAAGGAATAAAAATAACCCGCTTCTTTTGGGCGATCCGGGCGTAGGAAAAACCGCAATTGTTGAAGGATTGGCCAAAAGAATAATACAAAAAGAAGTTCCGGAAATTTTATCTAAAAAAAAGATTTATGCTTTGGATTTAAGCTTAATTGTTGCCGGTACCAGCTTTCGCGGCGAATTTGAAAACCGAATTAAGCAGATACTTAATGAAGTCAAGTCAAACGAAAATATTATCCTTTTTATAGACGAAATCCACAACATAATCGGCGCCGGTTCGGCTAACGGCTCAATGGATGCGGCAAACATTTTAAAACCGGCTTTGGCCAGAGGCGAAATAAGATGTATTGGGGCAACTACTACCCAGGATTACAAGAAACATATTGAAAGTGATCCAGCTTTGGAAAGAAGATTTCAAATAGTTATAATCAATCAACCCGATGCTGAAAAAACCATTGAAATTTTAAAAGGAATTAAACATAATTATGAAATATTTCATCAGGTAAAAATTGATGATGCCGCCATAATCGCCGCCACCAACCTTTCCCAAAAATACATTACCGATAAATTTCTCCCGGACAAAGCGATTGATCTTATAGATGAAGCGTCTTCAGCGGTTAAAATAAAAAAAGCGGCGGATCCTTTAACTAAAGAGATTGGTTACATGGAAAATCAAATCTTAATATTGGAACAAAAAAAGAAAGAAGCCATAGAAAAAGAAAAATTTGATATTGCTTTAAAATACAGAAAGACGAAACAAGAAATTGAAAAACAAATCAATACTCTCCTCCAAGAATCCATAAAAAAATCCAAATCAAAAAAAATAAGCAAAATAACTGAAAAAGACATTGCCTCAATTATTTCAAAAATAACCGGCATACCAACAAATGAATTGGTTTTAAGCGAAAAACAAAAATTAATTGGCCTAGAAAAAGAACTTGGCAAAAAAATAGTAGGACAAAACCACGCTCTAAAAACCCTGGCCGAATTTATCCGACGCTCGAGGGCGGGCATAACCAACCACAATAGACCGATCGGATCATTTATATTTTTAGGGCCGTCAGGAGTAGGCAAAACCGAATTGGCCAAAGTCCTGGCCGAAACGATATTCAATGATCCCAAGGCTCTTATAAAGATTGACATGTCGGAATTCGCTGAAAGCTTTAATGTCTCAAAATTAATTGGCGCACCGGCTGGATATATCGGATATAAAGATGGAACCAAATTAACCGATGAAATAAAAAGAAGGCCGTATTCGGTTGTTCTTTTTGATGAAATTGAAAAGGCACATCATCAGATATTCAACTTAATGCTGCAAATACTTGAGGATGGTTATCTAACCGACGGCTCGGGCAAGAAAATAGACTTCAAAAATACTATAATTATAATGACTTCAAATTTGGGATCGGAAAAATTCAACCGCCAAGCGGCTCTAGGTTTCAATGCGGAAATTGAGAATACTGAACTTGAAAAAAATCTGGAACAAATAGAGCAGGAGGTTGTAAAACAGCTGAATGACAAATTTCCGCTGGAATTCCTTAATCGGGTGGATAAAACCATTGTTTTTAAACCGCTGAATAAGCCTAGTTTGAAAAAAATCACCGGCCTCCAACTTAAAGAATTGGAGAATCGCCTGAAAAACCAAGGGGTTATTTTGGAATTCAATTCAAAAGTTGCAAAAGAAATCGCCGATATCAGCTATTCTCCAAAAAGCGGAGCAAGGGCGATTAGAAATAATATTCAAGAGCTATTGGAAAATATGATCGCAAAAAAAATTATATCAAGCAGGGGACGAGTTGAAAAAATAAAAATAGAAAGCATTAACAAAGAAATAATTGGAAAATAGATGGCTGAATCTGACTTAAAAATATCTGATGGAGAAATGGAAGAAATAACCGGACAGATTGCCCAAAAAGGCAATATTGCAAAGCCGGATGAGCAGAATTTAAAACGTTTTTTGCGTAATGAAATAAGAAATGCAATACTTAGTCAAAAAAGATTAAAACAAGAGGCTTTAAAGGAAATCGACGTACAAAATCAAAAAAGACAGAATAAGACAGCTGAAAAAAAAGACGAAAAAAGGCAGCCAAGTATTGCTAATTCTCAAAGTGGCAATCTTTCCAAACATGCAGAAGAGTCAGACCCTGATAAAGGAAGCCAGCTGCCCAAAAATACCAAATCAGATAATAAAAATATTTCCTCACCTTCATCAGAAAAACAAGAGGAAAAAGAAAAACAATCTCAAACCACTGACCCAGAAGCGCAGCAGCCTACAAAAGAAAAAGATCTAGCTCCTCCAAAAGGATCTAATGAATCCGAATTGGCCAAAACACCAGATAGTCAAAAAGAAGGGAAAGAATCTTTTCCTGAGCCTGAAAAATCAAAAGAATACAAAACTGGCCAAGAAACTCCTTTGAAAAATCCGCTAGATAACAAACAAGAAGATATAAAAAAACAGCAATCACCAGAAAATAATCAAGAAGATCCCGGACATGAACAAAAAGAAGAGATTAAAAATAAAAGAAAATTATTTACTAGCAAAAAAGAGGACAGAAATGAAAAAGAATCAAGAGGGTCAGCCCAAAAAATGAAAAAAAAAGCCGAGCAGAAAGTCAGTAAGGCAACAAGTACCATACTAAAACAAGCATGGCTTAATATAATTTCCAGCTGGGGATGCACCTATTTTTATATCCCTTTCCATTTTTTAAATCGATACTTTACTCCGTGGGGAGATTTCTTTTCAAAATTCGGTAGCGAGTGGATTCCTTCCTTTAAAATTCCGACACCGGCCCAAGATGAAAAATCGTCCTCAGGCCCTAAAGAAGGATTTGAAAGCTGTTTAGAAATAATTGAAATTATCGGCTGTATTTTTATTGGAATAATTTTAGCGCTGATTATACTTATACTATTTCTAATTTTGCTTGCCGGAATATCATTGGTAGGAGCAGTAACATCACCATTAAAATATCTTCTTTTTAATTAAAAATAATTTAAAGATATGAATTTTGACTGGAAAAAAATTTTATTAATAATCGGTTTTATTTTGGGAGTAGTTATAATTGGCTATCTCTTATATTTTCTTTTTTTAAAACCAACTATTCCTCCACTCGGACCCGATACCAATGTCAATGTTGAGCCAGGTATTTTGCCCCCTGTCGGAACTAACGTTAATATTCCAACAATACCGGGAATTAATGGTGCTTTGCCATCAACAGATCCGAGCCTTTCTATTCCTCCAGAAGAAATTCCAGCCGATGAAATTATTTCACCAATCGCAACCGGCGGTATAACTAGGACAACTCCATTAACTACCAGACCGGCACTCTATCCGGCCCTATCTCTTGACGGAAACAATATACTGTATTACGACAATAATTCCGGGCTAATATACCAAATTGCAAACGATGGCAGCCAAAAAGCATTCAGCGACCAAATTTTTTACAGTGTTGAAAATATTACCTGGGCCCCAAACAGGCAAAAAGCAGTCCTTGAATATCCTGACGGATCAAATATAATTTATGATTTTACAAAAAAAGAACAGATTACCCTGCCTAAACATTGGAAAGAATTCAGTTTCTCCCCAAAAAGCGACCAAATAATCTTCAAAAGCATGGGACAAACCGAAGAAACACGCTGGGTTGCAATAGCTGATTCGGACGGCTCCAATGCATTAAAAATTGAACATTTGGGTAATGAAGATGCAAGGGTGCATGTTAACTGGTCGCCTCAGGGACAAATTGTTGCAATGTTTCGAAAATCCAAAGCTTTTGACAGGGAAGATCTTTATTTCCTCGGACAAAATGATGAAAATTTTAGATCAACTGTCATTGAAGGAAGAGGTTTTGACGGGAAATGGTCAAGCAACGGCGACAAACTTCTTTACAGCGTATACTCCAGCAACTCGAGCTACAAACCGACACTTTGGATAGTTCAAGCCAGTGGCGATAATATCGGCAGCAACAGGAGAAGTCTCCAATTACAAACCTGGGTGGAAAAATGCAGTTTTGCCGATAATAACACTATTTATTGTGCCGTGCCCCGCCAGTTGGAAGAAGCAGCCGGAATTTTTCCTAATGAAATGGATAATTCACCCTCCGATATTTACAAAATTGATTTAAATACGGGAGCAAAAAATAGAATCGCTATTCCTCAAGGAGAACATAATATTGCAAGTGTAATGGCTTCAAACGACGGCAGGTATCTTTACTTCACAAGTAAAGATAACGGTCGGCTTTATAAAATAGATTTAAAATAAAGAGTATTAACCCTTTTTGACTCCCTGCCTGCCGGTTTTCACGCCATGCAACGACAGGCAAGCCTGCCTACTCCGCCGTAGGCGCTTGTCTGTCTACGGCGGGGACACTCGCTCTACATCGCCAATAAAATAATAAGCTTTGAGTTTTCGAGTTAATTTAAGATTATGTCTAAACTTACATCTGAAATTTATATTTGTTCAAATTGCGATGCTCAATTTTCCAAATGGCAGGGAAGGTGCCTGGAATGCGGAAAATGGGGCACATTGGAAAAAACGGAAGCTAAAAAAACAAAGCAGAAATTTAGCGACGGTAAAATACCAGTGGGAAAAGTGATTTCTTTTTCAGATATAAAAATTGAAAACTTTAAAAAACTAAAAACTAAAATTGGAGAATTTGACCGCGTACTGGGCGGCGGTATTGTAAATGGCTCATTAATACTACTCGGCGGAGAACCGGGAATCGGAAAATCAACTTTGGTTTTACAAATAAGCCAAGGGATACAAGAATCAGTTCTTTATATATCAGGCGAAGAATCAGCTGAACAAATTAAAACCAGAATCAACCGGCTTAATATAAGTACTGATAATTTAAAATTTTTAGGCGAAACAAATATTGAGACAATAATAGCCACTATTATTGAACAAAGGCCAAAATTAGCAATAATTGATTCCATCCAGACAATCTATTCCGATGAAATACCCTCAGGAGCCGGAAGTATAAATCAAGTCAGAGTTTGCACGACAAAAATTCTGGATGCAGCAAAAAAGAACGGCATTTCTATTTTGATAATCGGCCACGTAACAAAATTTGGCGAAGTCGCCGGGCCTAAAACACTTGAACACCTGGTTGATACCGTATTGTATCTTGAAGGTGATCAATTCCATTCCTTCAGAATCCTCAGGACCGCTAAAAACCGTTTCGGTCCAACTTCTGAGGTTGGAATATTTGAAATGGGATCAGAAGGACTAATTGAAATAAATAATCCTTCAGCTATATTTTTAACAGAAAAAAATCCAGCTGCCGGATCTGTTATTACTGCAGCACTTGAAGGCAGCCGAATTTTTTTGTTGGAAGTTCAATCTCTTGTCAACACGACAAATTTTGGCTATCCTCAACGCAAAACACAGGGATTTGACTTAAATCGGCTTCAACTTCTGGCAGCCACTTTATCGCGGAGATTAGGTCTTAAACTCTTAAATCAAGATATTTACTTGAATTTGGTCGGCGGTCTTAAAGTAAGCGAGCCGGCAATTGATTTGGCGGTCTGTTTGGCGATTGTTTCTGCCTTAAAAAATAAATTAATCCCGCTGGATACAATTGCCTTTGGTGAAGTCGGGCTTGCCGGCGAAGTAAGGCATGTGACCCAAACTCAAAAAAGAATTTCGGAAGCGGAAAAACTCGGCTTTAAAAAAATAATTATTCCCTTCTCTAAAGAAAAAATTATATCAAAAACAGAAATTCTTCAGATTAAAAATTTAGCCGAAGCCATCCAATTAATTGATTAGGCCAAGGATTAAATTAAAAATCAACAAAAAAAATAACTACTCCAAATGGATGTTTTTGATTGATTTATTTACTTTGTCTTTAAGTAAAGGATAATTTGACAATCCTTTTTTTAAAATTTTTTCAGCTGAAATTTTAGCCTGATTAATAATTTCAGCATCGGTTAATTGGGCGATTTTAAATTCAGGAAAACCTGATTGGATTACGCCGTAAATTTCTCCGGGTCCGCGAAACTGTAAATCAAACTCAGCCAGTTCAAATCCATCTTTAGCATTCAGTAAAGCCTGCAAGCGCTGTTGTGTTTTTTGACTATTATTTTCGGTCAACAAAAAACAATACGACTGATAAATACTTCGGCCAACTCGTCCTCGGAATTGATGAAGCTGAGCCAAGCCAAAGCGTTCCGCCCCTTCAATTAAAATAACCGAGGCGTTCGGAATATCAACTCCTACTTCAATTACTGAAGTAGCCACTAAAATATCATTTTTTTTAGCTATAAATTCTGCCATTATTTTTTCTCTTTCAACTGATTTAAGTTTTCCGTGGATAATGCTGATTTTCAAGTCAGGAAAAATATTTTTCTTTAATCTTTCATATTCCTCCTTTACTGATTTAACCCCTAATTTATCAGAAGGATCAACTAACGGACAAATAATAAAAACCTGCCTTCCCTGATAAATCTGAGAACGGATAAAATTATAAGCTAACTGGCGGCTTTCTTGATTGACTACTTTGGTGATTATTTTCCTTCTCTCCTTAGGCATTTCTCTGATCAGCGATAAATCCAAATCGCCATACAAAGACAAAGCAAGCGATCGTGGAATTGGAGTGGCAGTCATTGAAAGAAGATGTGGAACAATTTTTGGATTTCCCGATTTTTCGCGAAGTAATTTTCTTTGAGCAACACCAAAACGATGCTGCTCATCAATGATTGCCAAACTCAAATTTTTAAAACTAACTTCCTGCTGAATCAAGGCATGAGTGCCAATAACTATTTTTATTTCTCCTGATTTTATTTTTTTTAAAATTTTTTTCTTATCGGCTTTTTGACCGTTTTCTAAAGATTGTGAACCGCTTAAAAAAGAAATTGAAATATTGTAATTCTTAAAAATATCTCTGATGTTTTGATAGTGTTGGACGGCTAAAATTTCTGTTGGTGCCATTAAAACACTCTGTTTTTCGGCTAAAGAGGCATTAAATAAAGCAATAGCCGCCACAATGGTCTTGCCTGAACCGACATCACCTTCCAAAAGACGATTCATTGGATAACTTCTGCTTAAATCTGAAATTATCTGCCAAGACGCTTTACGCTGATCATTGGTTAATTTAAAAGGCAAAGAATTAACAAACTCTTTAGTTTCTGCTTCTGCGAAATTTATTGGTTCGGAAATACTTGAATTAATCTCGGCCTTGTTGGCCAGCACTTTGAGCTGAAATAAAAAAAGTTCATCAAATTTCAAACGCCTAATTGCTTCATCCAATAGCTGACCATTTGACGGAAAATGAATTTGCTTCAATGCCGAGTTTAAAATAAAAAGTTGATTTTCAATAATCACTTCCGGAGGCAGACAGTCCTTTACCGAATCTGCTAACGGTAAAACCGACTTTATTAAGAAACGAATCTGCTTTTCAGTTAAATTGCTGCTTAACGAATAAATTGGAACAAGTCTGGCCGTATGAGTAGTTTCCGATCTGTTCGCCTTTTCATAAATAGGGCTGATAAATTGAAGATTGTAACGGTCAAAATCAGCTCTACCTGAAAGATAAACTTCATCACCCGGATTTAAAATTGATGTCAAAAAAGGCTGATTAAACCAAATTACTTTGATTGAGCCGGTTTTATCAGCGATAATTGCTTCTGTTATTATTTTTCTTTTCAACTGGCTCCGACGATTGTTAATCAGCTGAATTTTACCATAAACAGTAACATCTTGACCGGGCTGAAGCTTGGCAATATCAACTATTTGGCTAAAATCCTGCCAGCGAAAAGGATAATAAAAAATGAGATCGGAAACGGTCTCAATGCCTAGCTTATTCAGCCGGCTGGCAACAACTTTGCCCACCCGGTTAATCGCTGATACTGGTGTATTTAAATCTATTTTCATTCCAAAAAAACTAATTGAACCGAGAAAAAATATTTCAGGGCATTTTAAAGATTTATAAAGGCACTTTTTAAATATTTTAGACTTTTTTTAAAATATTGTCCAGAATTGAAATAAAGGGTATTAACTTTTTTTGACTCTACGTCGCCAATAAAAAATTGCTTTAATTTCACAATAATGATAAAATACTATAAAGTTATCAAAATTAAAAATAATTGCAATATGGTTAATAAAAAATATCCTTATAATAAATTATCCAATTTTATTTTATTAGGTGGGCTTCTTTCTCTAATACTGCTTTGCCCAATAAGAATATCAGCAAACACCGCTTCAGAAGAAATTACCAGTCCAAATTTACTAAGTCCTGCAGAAATTGAAGTTATGGTGAGAAATTTTTTTTCTGATATACCGGAGATGATTTCAATTGCCCAATGTGAATCCCGATTTAGACAATACAATGACAAAGGCGAAGTGCTCCGCGGCAGCAATTTATATATAGGCATATTTCAATTTGATGAAAAAATACATGCTAAAAAAGCATTGGATTTAGGGATGGATATCTACACTATTGAAGGTAATTTAGAATATGCTAAATACCTATACCAGCAAGCCGGTTTGCGTCCTTGGGCCGGCTGTATTGGTAAAAATACAAATTATGTCATTACACAAAATCTCAGAATCGGCAACAGACATTTGCAGGTTCAAACCTTACAAAAAATATTAAACGAAATCGGTTTTTTTGTTGCTAAATCCGGAGCCGGTTCTTTGGGAAATGAAACTAATTACTTCGGGGCTTTAACCAGAGAAGCAGTAAGGCGATTTCAGTGCGAAAAAAAAATTGTCTGTCATGGAAATGAATCAACAACCGGCTATGGTCAAGTTGGACCGAAAACCCGCGCCATGTTGATTCAAGAAATTCAAAAATAAATTAACTTGCCATAATAAAAAATGAGCGGCTAATTCGCTCTTTTCTATTTTATTAAAACATCTCGGTTTCGAACTTTTGTGCGCGCAGTCAGGTCTCTCGATAAAAAATGTAAATTTAATTATCACTTAATATAAGGCGCTTATTTCTGAAAGCTTGGCCAGAACCGGATTTGAGATATGCTTCAAAGCGCCGAGCCGTTAAACGCGACGGAAAGGCAGCATACCATATTAATTTTAATGGTCTTAAATTTTTCGTTGCTAATGACTTACCAGAATCATGATCTTTTAGACGACGTTTCAAATCGGGAGTTGAACCAGTATATATAGAACCGTTAGCAAGTCGCAAAAGATAAACATAATACATACTCTAGTATTTGACACCCTTCGCACAAGGCTTCGGGTGACACCTTTCGTCAAAACTTTAGTGGCTATAAGCCACCTGAAGCTTTAGCGAAAGGTGGCGT
>CAZCCC010000008.1:0-43549 GCA_964497245.1 uncultured Gammaproteobacteria bacterium
TTTCTTCTGGGCTGGTTTTTTTAATTATTTTTTCAAGGACATTATTGAATTTTTTCATATCAATGATATCAGGTGCAACTTCCTGACGAAGAATAATTATCTGTTCCGACTGAGTTATGCTTTGATATATATTTTTGTAAAGAAAAAAACCCAGAGTTGAGAAAACAGCAATTATTATCAAGGCTGACAATACATATAATTTTTTTTGGGAGACACGAATTTTTGGCAATTCTATTTTTAATTTCATATTGTGTTTTCTTCAATTTGTCTTTGAATATAAATTTCACCAATTAATTTTGCTGTTATCATTATTTCTTCTTTCACCGCAGCATTTATAGTTGATATGTTTAAGTAATAATCCATTTTTTCAATGTCTTTTAGGTATTTTAATATATCAATAAAATCTCCAGATAAGGTAATCTCCAAAGGAATAACGTAATAAAAACCTTTTAATTCATCTTTTTCTTGGCTTTTTTTTAAGGAAAGACTTTGGTTTATATTATGTTTTTCTGAGATTTGTTCTAATACTGTAATAAATTCCAATTCTTTTCCTTCAAGTATTAGGGATTTAACGAATTTTTCTTTATCCAATCTTATTTTTTCAAAATTGTTTATTGTCTCTCTTAGTAACTGTCCTTTTTGATATTTCCTTTCCAAATCCATTCTTTCGGCATAAATAGATTGGCTTATTTTTTTAATCTCGTTGATTGTTGGGATTATAATGAGATATACAATAAATAAATTTGCGGTTATCACTGCTGATAAAAATATTACAATTTTTTTCTTTAAACTCATATTTTTTTAAGCCAGTCTAGATTTATATCGGCCTTCAGGTTAAAATTTATATTATTTCTCTTAATGAGATCATTCAAGGGTATTTCCACGTTAAGGAATAATTCATTTTTTTCCAGATCTTCTTGAAATTTCTTTAGATTTTCTCTGTCAAAAGCAAATCCGGTAATAAGCATTTTTTCCGGTTGTATATTTATACTGTCTAAATTTACCCCTTCCGGGACCAATTTGGACAATTGGATTATCAGTTTTGTCCAATCAATATTTTTTTCTTGGATTTTGACCAAAGTATTAATATAAAGGTTAAATTCTTTTACGTCTTTGTTAAATATATTGGCATATCTCGTAGTTAAAGTGGAATATTCCACTACCCGATTGAAATTATTTTGAATTATTAATTTGGCCAGTAGAAGGATTATTGATGAAACTATTGTTACCAGTAAGATTAAAATAACCAGATCTTTTGCCATTATATAGATCTGCTTTATTTTGAATTCCTGCTTTTTTTTAGGCGATATTAAATTAAGGGTAATCATAGGTAATTCTCTTTTAGGGATCTTAGGGCCAGTCCGATTGCCGTTGTGTAGGAAATAATTTCATCATTAGGAATTATATTTTTTTTATTTTTGGTAATATTAATTAATGGGTCTCCAATGTGTGTTTTTATTTTTGTTTTTTCCGAGATTACCTTTTCAATTCCTAAAAAATTAGCTCCACCGCCACATAGTATTATTTCTGAAATTTTTTCTCCATCCGGAAAATTTATTTGATAAAAATTTATTGCCTTTTTTATTTCTCTTACCAATTTTTCTATTGGTTCAGTCAGAATTTTTACCAAAGCCCCTTCACATCGATCTTTTTCCAGTCCACAGACAATTTTAGCTTTCTCAGCTTCTTTAATGTCTATTTTTAGGGATTTAGTAATTGTTTCCGTGATATCATTTCCCGATATCGGTAGGCTAACGGTAAACTGTATGGTGTTTTCTCCATATACAATTAAGCTAGTTCTGGCGGCACCAAAGTCAATAATTATTTTGCCTCCTGCTTCCTTTTCTTTCAGAAGACTTCTAGTAATAGCAGTAGCTTCTATTTCAAATACGTATGGGTTTAATCCGCTTTTTTCCATAATTTCCAAGTAGGAATCAGAAATACTTTTTAAAACAGCACCAACTAAAACTTTTGAAGAATCTGACTTTTCGACAATTATTTGCCAATCAAGGTAAATTTCATCAGGACTGAAAGGTATGTGATTTTTTATTTCTTCGTTTATCAGTTTTAGAAGACTGTTATCATTGCCTTTTATATTTTTAATGTTAATATTCTTTATAAATGTTTTGGACTCGGGCAAAACAGTAACCAGATTTTTTGTTGATGTTTTAAATCCATTTGATGACCTTATTAATTTTTTAAACAGATTAATCAAATCTGCTTCTCTTTCTTTAATTATTTCTCCGCGGCAGATTATTCCGGCTGGAATTTCAATTTCATTAAAAAAATTAATATTTATTTTTTTGCCGCTTTTTTTTAACTGAACAAGTCTTAGTTTATGGTCGCTTATGTCAAGTCCAAAAAACATATATTTTAATATTTTTCTTCCCAATGATCTATTTTTATTAAAGGTGATGAAGGATTATATTCCGGCTCAATTACCGATTCAAATTTTTCCGGTGTATAGTTTACAATAATTGATCCTCCGCTGGCAGTTATCTCGGCATCAAATCCGGTCACGCTGCCATTGATTACAAAATTAGTTCCGGAGCTTGTAATTTGAATTTTTTTTGATGAATAAATTAGTCCATTGATTTCAACAAAGCCGCCGGAAGTAGTAATTTCTATATTATCTTTGGCAAGCAGTCCGCCGCCTTTGATCAAATCATTATTTATAGCCAGTGTTTGCCCGGTTAAGGTTATCTTTATTTTACCTTCGGAAACCAGCACTCCGTTTATGGTAAAATTTTTGCCGGTTATCTCCGCATCACCGGTAACATATATTATTCCGTTTAAAGTCGTGTTGTTGGGTAAATTCCTAAATTGGTTGCGGCTATACGTCTGGTCGGCGCGATTTTTCCAAGAATCAAAACCTATTTGCAACATTTCAACTGTGGATGTTGGGACTTGTTTGTAGCTGTTATTGAGGGTAATTTTCCCGCCGGCAACTTCATTTATTACGTTTGCCGAAGTCACAGAACCGTCATTAATTACTATTTCCGCTCCTTGTACTTTTAATTCTTGATTAGCATGTATTCTTCCGCCGTTTGAAGTCATAACAATTCCCGCTCCATTAAATCTGAAATTTCCATTTTGTTGATTTCCTCTGCCGCCGGCGAAAGTTGAGAATTCCCATTTACTTGTGCTTCCCGTTGCCCTGGTAACATATGTTTTTACAACTCTTTGGGAATAATTACTTCCAATTTTATATGTTGAGGTGGAAATTATCCAGGCTTCTGCCGGTGCGGTATTTTTTGCCGAAACTTGATAACTGGCATTTGAATCCCCAAAAATATTATTTCTGGATATGCTGTGAGAATTATCAAGGTTGCCTTGCAGAAATGCCTCTCTGGCTGATTGGTCGTTTTTTATTTTCCAGGCCATATCATTTATTCCCGCTTCTGCCAAGTAATAGTTTTTTGTCGCCACAGACTGGGCTTTGGCTATTTTACTTTCGGAATTGGCCGATGATACCAGGTAGGAACCGATTACTAGCAGAGTTGTTAAAACTAAAACCGAAACAACCAAAACTATTCCTTTTGCTTTTTCTTTTTTCATATTAAGCATTCCGCGGGTTAATTATTGATTTCATTTCAATTTTTTCATTGTTTTTTTCCAAGATAAATTCAATATTTACTCCATCTTGTCCATAGAATGAAAGATTAGAAAAATTTTCTCCAATTAATTTTTCTTCCAAAATGACTTCATTCGGACCGCCAAAAGCGTCAAAATCGTTCCAATAGACATGGTTAGACGGGTCAGTCTCAAAATAATAAATTATTATCTGCCTTTTTAAATTTTTACCATCCAGATAATATTTAATATATTGGATAGAGGATGAATTGTGGCCATCTTCAAAGAATAATTGGTTGCTTACAGTAGCAGGATCTGAATTGCTTGCCGGCAGAGTCGTTACAATTTTATTTGCCTGTCTGATTTCTCTTGACATTAGGTCAATGGCAATTCTTGCATTTTGTATAAGCTCAGCTTTGGCATTGCTTTTTCTTAAAACCTTTTGATTAAGCAGGAAAACGCTGGAGATTATAAGCAATATCAGCAGTCCTATCACAACCGCTATTGTTAGTTCTGAAAGAGTTAATCCCTTTTGTTTTTTTATTAATTCCATCATCTTAATAATTGGCAATAATAGTGCTTATTTGAGTTGATTTTTCATTGGATATAACCGGCGATTGCCAATAGGCTGTAACTGTTATTTTTTTTAGTCCATTATCTGTTGCGCTTGGGTTAAGGTTTGAGTCTATATATTCAACATTTGTCTGCCTTCTGAAATTGTACAGATAATCTTCAGCGTCATTTGAGACTCTTTGCTTTGTTTCAATCGTTCCAACACTGATATTTTCATACGGCATTGAATTTATTTCTTCTATTTTTGAGAGTGCCAAATTTGATGCAACTGCCATGTTTTGGGAGTCGCCGATTATTCTTATTGTAAAAGGAAAAAATTCTACTACCGCCATAAGACCTATCGTCAGAATAGTAATAGCCAAAGTGGCTTCAATAATCGTAAATCCGTTTTTTGCCGTTTTTTTTAGACGGGTATCAGTAATTTTTTTTAAATTTGGAAATTTATCAGTCAATGATTTCAACATAGCCGGATGGTCTAATTTGTAAAGTTGATATGTCATTTTTTGAATTAGATAGTGATATATGACCTGTCTCCATTACTCCGCCGGTTGAATTAAACTGGATTTTGTTATCAGTAAATCCGCTTATTTCCTCAATTTTTACCTCAGAGTCAAATTTTATAGCTTTAATTATTTTGCTATCTTTGGAATTGATTATCTGGTAGCTTTCAGAAAAAAAATCAAAGGCTACATAATATATATTTTGTTCGGTTATTGCCAACTGCTGGGCTAGCCTTAGATTTGTGGCAAGGAGTCTGGCTTCATTTTTTAGCTTGCTGGTTTTTTGGTAGTTAGCCAGCATAGGAATGCTTATTAATGAGATTAATGAAATTATTAACAAGGCAACTACTATCTCAACAATGGAAATACCTTTTCTTTTTTTTACCATATTAGATTTGCTGGCTTAAAGAATACATCGGCATTATTACTGCAACGGCCATACCACCTACGCCAAGCCCTAGAATTACCATTAGTACCGGTTCCAGGATTGACGGAAGATTATTCATCGTCTGACTCACTTCTTCTTCATAAAACATTGCTGATTCTTCCAATATATTGTCCAGTGTGCCTGTTTCTTCACCGACAGAAATCATCTGTAATATAACAGGTGGAAAAAGATTTAAGTATCTGCTCAAAGAGTCTCTTATCCCAACTCCTTTTTTTATTTTTTCTCTTGCTTCAAGTAGAGAGTTTTTATATTCCATATTGCCTAAAACTTTTGCGGTTATTTCAAAGGATTGCACTATAGGAATGTCTGTTTTTAAAAGAGAACTTAGAGTTCTGCAGAATCGAGCAATATTTATTTTTTTAATTATGGATCCGATAATCGGAATTTTTAAGAGTATTTGATGAAATATTTTTTTTCCTTTCGGCAGTGAAATTGTGCGGGTAAATACAGCAGCAATAATTAAGGCTGCAACTAATATATATATTCCATAATTCAGGACAATTTCGCTTAATCCTATCAGCACTCTGGTGGGTAGAGGCAGCTGAACATCCATTTCTGTAAAGACTCCAGACATTGTCGGTATGACATAAGCCAAAACTAAAATTCCAATAGCAACCATCATGGTAATTACAATAGCCGGATAAATCATCGCCCCTTTTACTTTTGATATTATCTCATGGTCCTTTTTCATCTGAATAAAGAGCTGTTTTAAAACCTCTTCCAACTTTCCAGCGACTTCTCCGGCCTTAATCATATTAATAAAAAGTTCGCTGAATATTTTACGATGATTTTCAAGTCCTTTGGAAAGTAAATTTCCTTTTTCTACCGATTTTTGAAGATCATTAAGTATTATTTTAAATGATTTTGATGTGGTTTGTTGGGAAAGTGTTTTCAGAGCGGCTGATAGTGAAATTCCGGCTTTTAGCATTACTTCAAGCTGCTGAACAAAGAATATTTTTTGGGATAGAGGAATTTTTCTCGGCTGATTGATCCAATTTTTTATTTTTGTTGTGACTTCGTTTTCCATTTTATTTGCCTAGTCTTTAGTTACTCTTAGTATCTCTTCAATTGTTGTAATTCCGGTTTTTGCCTTTATAAAACCATCTTGAACTATAGTGATCATTTTTTGGGATTTTGCCTTATCATTTATCTCGTTTGAGTTGGCGCCTTTTATGATTAATTCGGAAATTTCGGGAGTTACTTCCAAAACCTCGTAAAGTCCTATTCTGCCTTTATATCCTGATTTATTGCATTTTTTGCAACCTTTACCGCGATAGAAAAGAAGAGATTCCTTGTTTTGTTTTTTAGTGATTAATCCTTCTTTTTCCAGCATTTCCAGCATTGATTCAAAATGAATTTGTTTTTCCAATTTTTCAATTTCTTCTTTATTCAGAGTATAGCTTTCAATACATTCCTGACAAATTTTTCTGGCGAGCCTTTGGGCGATTATAAGGTTAACGGTGGAAGAAATTAAAAACGAAGGAATTTCCATTTCAGCAAGCCGCGGCAGCGTTGTCGGAGCATCATTTGTATGAAGGGTTGATAAAACAAGATGGCCTGTAAGTGCGGCATGGACTGAAATTTCAGCAGTTTCTTTGTCGCGGATTTCTCCAACCATAATTATGTCGGGATCTTGACGTAAAAAAGATCTTAGTCCGGAAGCGAAAGTGTAG
The DNA here is from genome assembly GCA_964497245.1 of uncultured Gammaproteobacteria bacterium. GTDB lineage: Bacteria > Patescibacteriota > Patescibacteriia > Buchananbacterales > UBA6539 > CAZCCC01. The sequence continues at coordinate 6,768 of CAZCCC010000008.1, forward strand.
CCGATTTTTGGATTTACCTGGCTTTGATTCAAACCAGGCATTCTATATTCAATCGGATCTTCAATCGTAGTAATGTTTACCTCGGGGCTATTAAGTATATGCAAAATTGAATATAGGGTGGTTGTTTTTCCGGATCCTGTCGGTCCGGTAACTAAAATCATTCCGTGCGGTTTTTTAATATTTCTTTTTATTTTCTCTAAAGATTTTTTTTCAAACCCAAGCCTGTCCAAGTCAATTATTCCGGTTTGCTCATTTAAAACCCGAAGAACTATTTTTTCTCCGTCATAGGTTGGAACTGATGATACTCTAAATGAAACTTTATATTCATTTGTTTTTATTTTGAATCTGCTGTCTTGGGGAAGGCGATGTTCGTCAATTTTTAGGTTTGCGAGTATTTTAATTCTGGCAACAATTCCGGCATGGGCCGATTTGGGCAGAGTCATTACATTGCGTAAAATCCCGTCAACCCGATAACGGACCAAGACTTCTTTTTCTGTCGGCTCAATATGAATATCAGAAGCGTTTTCAAAAATAGCATATTCAAGCAAAGTATCAACTATTCTGATCACCGGCAAATCGTGAGCTAATTCTTTAAGTTTTATATCAGATCCATCTTTATTGTCAGATTCTTTTTCTTTTGTTATGTCGCTGAATTCAGCCCTTAGTCCTTTATGATAGTTTTTTAGAACGTCCGCTATTCCTTCCGGCGTCGTAATATGGATTTTGATGTCAAGGCCGGTTTTTTTGGCGAGAAATTCAAATATCTGCAGATTTTCAGGGCTGACTGAGGCGATTTTCAATTCTTTATCGTTTTTGTCAAATGAAATTATTTTATGAGTTACGGCGATAGGTTCGGGTATTAAAAAAAGAATATCTTTTCTAACAGTTTCATTTTTCAGGTTAATAAAAGGCAAATTAAAATATGAGGCTATCGTTTGGTAGAGCTGTGTGTCATTTATTATTTTTTGGGAATATAAATATTCCTCAAGTTTTTGGTTTCTTTTCTCAGCTTCTTTAAGATAAAGTTCTAAATCTTTTTTACCAACAGTTTTTGTTTCAACCAGTATTTTTTTTAATTGATTCTCATTAAACATAAATTATTGCTTTTATATTTTTCAATATTATTATAACACAAAAACGATTTAGGATAAAGTTTTTAAAAGTGGACAAAATTATGAATAATCATTATTATAAAGTTAGACTCACTTACTAAAATAAGAATGTTTAAAATTCACATAAATAATAGCATGGGCAGAGGATTTTCCGATTCTTTTCGACAGGATAATCTTATTAGGTTAAACCTGTTGTTTGGCTTATTACTCAATGTTTTACTTTGGTTTTTTATTTTTTCACAAATTAGAAATTTTTTCGAGATGATCCCGCTTCATTATAATATATATTTTGGAATAGATCTTTTAGATTATTGGTATAAGATATTTCGTCTTCCAGCTTTGAGCCTTGGATTCTTAATTTTGAATTATTCCTTGGCTTTTTTGGCTTATCAGCAGGAAAAGATCCTCAGTTATTTTCTGGCCGGGTTTACCACCTTCATCCAATTGATTTTTATTTTATCCACTTTTTTGGTTATTTGGATTAATTTTTAATTATAAAACAATGAGTTTCTTTATAACGAGGATATTTTTTTTAACGGCAGTTTCTTTTATGCTTACTTTGGCTTGGACTCCGTTTCTAACCCATATTCTATATAAATATCGTTTAGGCAAGGGCATCAGAGATGCAAAAGAAGCCCCGATTTTTGCTTCAATGCACCAAAAGAAGGCCGGCACCCCGACTATGGGTGGAGTTTTGATTTGGGGAACAACTTTATTTTTAATCTTTTTGTTTTTTTATCTTGATAAGATCTTTAACAATTGGTTTTCAGCCATTAATTTTTTATCGCGGAAGGAGACATTGCTTCCACTTGGAGCATTAATCGCTTCTGCCTCTGTTGGATTAATTGACGATTTGTTTGATGTCTGGCGAATAGGCAAGGGAGGCGGAGGTTTGAGGATGCGCCATCGTTTTATAATTTATGGGATGATTGCCATTGTCGGAGCCTGGTGGTTTTATTATAAGCTGGGTTGGGCCTCTCTCTATATTCCTTTTTTCGGACTTGTCAATATAGGTTTGTGGTATATTCCTTTTTTTATCCTAGTGATTATTTCTACCGCCCATTCAGTTAATTTGACAGATGGGCTTGACGGTTTGGCCGGAGGAACATTAATGTTTGCTTTCGGAAGCTATGGCGCAATCGCCTTTGCCCAGGGCCGTTATGATCTTGCGACTTTTTGCGGAGTAATAATTGGCGCACTTTTGGCATTTTTGTGGTTTAATATCAACCCGGCCCGTTTTTTTATGGGTGATACCGGTTCAATGTCGCTTGGGGTGACGCTTGGGATAATTGCCATGCTTACCAATGCAGCTTTGCTTTTGCCGATTATCGGCTTTGTTTTTGTGATGGAAACATTCTCGGTAATTATTCAGACAATTTGGAAAAAATTATTAAAAAGAAAATTTTTTATATCTTCTCCGCTACATCATCATTTTGAGGCAATTGGCTGGCCGGAGCCGAAAATTGTCATGCGGTTTTGGGTAATTGCCGCGGTTACCTCAATTATTGGATTAATTTTATTTTTGGCAGACAGGGGATTAATGTAAAAAAATACAAAAAGTAAATAAATGTCTTTCGTCATTTCATCCCGATTGCGTGGGGTTCTAAATGGTTGGTTATCGAATAAATTCTTCAAAGGCCTACAGTGGTTGATTAGTAATATAATTTATGTCAAATAATTTAAAAAATAAAAAAGTTACAGTCATGGGCTTGGGGCTTCATGGCGGGGGAGTTGCTTGCGTTAATTGGCTGGCAAAGCAAGGTGCAAAAGTTACTGTAACCGATTTAAAAACAAAAAAAGATCTTAGGCTTTCGGTTGACAAGGTAATAAAAGGAAAAGATGTTAAATTTGTTTTTGGGAAGCATCATCAGTCCGATTTTAAAAAAGCCGACTTAATAGTTCAAAATCCCGGCGTACCCAGGGAATCAGAATATTTGAAAATTGCCAAAAAAGCCAACGTTCCAATTGAAAACGAAGCCAGTTTGTTTTTTAAATACTGTCCGGCAAAGATTATAGGGGTAACAGGAACTAGAGGAAAATCCACAACTTCAAGCTTAATTTATGAAATATTAAGGGTTTCTTCTTTTTGTCACCCTGAGTCTAGCAGCCGAGTTTGCGAGATGCCGAAACAAGTTCGGCATGACAAAAAGAAAGTAAAAGCTAAAGTCTGGCTGGCCGGACTGCCGCAGAAGCCGATGCTGGAAATTTTAGACAAGGCAAGAAAAAATGATCTAGTGATTTTGGAGCTTTCGTCTTGGCAGCTGGAAATTTTGGGTGAAAATAAATTAAGTCCTGAGGTGGCGGTTTTTACCAATATTTATCCGGATCACCTTAATCGCTATTCTGGAATGAAAGAATATATCGCGGCAAAGAAAAATATTTTTATGTGGCAGAACAGTAGCGGATTTTCAATTTTAAACCTTGATAACTTTGAAACCAAAAAGGCGGGAGAAAGCGTAAAAGGACAGAGGTTTTGGTTTTCTAAAAAATATTTTTCGGAACAAAATGGAGTTTTTTTGGACGGCGATATTATTTGTTTTCGGCGCGATGGCCAAGTAAGTAGGTTGGCAGACCGCAAATCAATTAAATTGGCCGGCCGGCATAATTTGGAAAATATTCTAGCCGCTTTGTCCGTTGCCGGAATATTTAAGATTAAGTCAAATTCCATAAGGAAAGTCTTGGCTGATTTTTCCGGGTTGCCCGGCAGAATTGAACTTATCAGAGAAATTAATGGCATTGAATATATCAATGATACAACGGCAACGACTCCTGACGGTGCCATAGCCGCCATACAGTCTTTAAGCCAAAAAAACAATATCCGCCCCTTGCGGACAAAAAAGCAAAAAAATATTATTTTAATAGCCGGCGGAGATACAAAAAATATTCCTGATAAAAAATATGAAGAACTATCAAGATTTGTAAGGCAAAAATGCAAAGCAGTTATTTTATTTTCCGGAAAAGGAAGCGATCAATTTTCAGCAGGACTGAAAAAAAATAATTTCAGGCCTTTGATTTCAAAAGCTAACACCATGCTTAAGGCAATAACTATTGCTAAAAGCTTTGCAGAAGCCGGTGATATAATATTGCTTTCTCCGGCCTGTTCAAGCTTTAACCTGTTTAAGAATGAATTTGACCGAGGCCGGCAATTTAATGAAATCGTAAATTATTCATCATTATCAAATGAGAAAAAAAATATTCGGGATTAAAAAAAGAAGCGGTCTTGGAAAGATAAGCAATTCTTTATCATCCAGCGCTTTAAAAAAACCCGATTATTATTTAATTGGAGTGATTTTTGTTATAGCGATTTTCGGATTAGTAATGCTCAGTTCGGCAAGCAGTATTGAGTCTTTCCGCCGTTTTGGCAACGCTTATCAGATATTCTGTTCGCAGTTTTTGAAAGGGTTTTTACCGGGCATCATTCTTTTTTTCTTCTTTTTTAAAGTTGACTATAAACACTGGGAGAAATTTTCCGTTCCGTTTTTTATTATCTCGGTAATTCTGCTTATTTTGGTTTTTATTCCGGGAATACGAGCCGGATATGGAACCGCTAAAAGGTGGATTAATATCGCCGGTGTTAATTTTCAGCCGGCAGAAGTGGTTAAATTATTTTTAATTCTGTCTTTTTCCGGATGGCTTTCTTATCGCGGAACAGAAGCAAATCGTAATTTCTGGAATGGCCTGATGCCTTTTTTGTTTTTTTTAGGGATTGTTTCCGGATTGATAATCCTGCAGCCTGATATCGGAACCCTGGCGGCAATTATTGTAATTTCTTTATGTATTTTTTTTGTCGCCGGAGGTCGTTTATCGCATATTTTCGGAGTAGGTCTGCTTGGATTAGGCGCTTTGGCAATTTTAATAATTCGGGCTCCTTATAGATTGGCGCGGCTAACGACTTTTTTCCAACCCGATTTTGACCCGCAGGGAATAGGTTACCATATTAACAATGCAATTTTGGCAATCGGCTCAGGAGGCTGGCTTGGCTTGGGTTTTGGCCAGTCCCGCCAGAAATTTGCTTATTTGCCGGAAGTGATAGGTGATTCGATTTTTGCCGTAATCGCTGAAGAGCTTGGCTTTATTTTTTCAGCTTTATTGATAATTTTATTTTTATTTTTAGCTTGGCGTGGCTTTTTATTGGCAAAAAATACCAGCAGTGATTACGCCAGACTGATTACCGTAGGAATTATATCGTGGTTTGTTTTTCAAGCTTTTTTTAATATAGCGGCAATGGTTGCTCTAATGCCTTTAACGGGCATCCCTTTGCCTTTTATCAGTTACGGCGGAACTTCGCTGGCAGTATCTCTGGCTGCTGCCGGAATTTTGGCTAATATATCGCGCCATACTTAATTTAGAGTTAAATAGTAAATAACCAAATTGATTTTTTAGCCTAAATTTGTTATTTTATTAATGCAAACATAAAAGTTTTTAAATCGCAATTTTTAAAATATATGAAAATAATATTATCTGGAGGAGGAACAATGGGATCAGTAAGTCCGCTGCTAGCGATTTATGAAGAAATTAAAAGAAATGATCCTAATTCTGAATTTCTCTGGGTGGCAACCAGAAACGGCCCCGAGTCAAGCTTGATTTCAGAATATAATATTCCAATCAAAAAGATATATTGCGGAAAATTTCGCCGTTATTTCAGTATGAAGAATTTTTTAGATCCGTTTTTTATCATATTGGGGTTTTTTCAGTCATTATTTTTAATAATCCGTTTTAAGCCGCAGGCGATAATTTCAGCTGGCGGTTTTGTTTCCGTTCCTTTGGTTTGGGCGGGGTTTTTGTTGCGGCGGCCGAGTTTAATACATCAGCAAGATGTTATTCCGGGACTTGCCAATAAGTTAATGGCTCCATTTGCCGATATTATAACAGTCACTTTCAAAAAATCGCTTGATAATTTTCCCAAGAATAAAACCGCATTGGTCGGTAATCCTTTTCGGGCCGAAATATTAAAAGGGAATAAGCAGGAGGCTTTTAATTTTTTCAATTTAGAACCGGATTTGCCTGTAATTTTAATAACCGGAGGAGGTACAGGAGCTTTGAATATAAATAATTTAGTTTTAAAAAGTTTAAACCAGTTGGTTAATTTTTGTCAGATTATTCATTTGACCGGCGGAAAAGTTGATCAAATTGCTCAGCATTCCCGTTATCACAGCTTTGATTTTTTGACCGGGCAGTTAAAAAATGCTTATGCCGCTTCTGACTTAGTGGTAAGCAGAGCGGGAATGCAAAGTTTGACAGAACTTGCCGCTTTAAGGAAACCGTCAATAATTATTCCTATGCCGAAAAGCCACCAGGAAGCCAATGCAATTGAATTCAGCAAGAATAATGCGGCAATTGTCCTTTCTGAAAAGAATTTGAATCCCGATAAATTCTGCAAGGCGATAAAAGAGATTATTTTAAATAAATCGGAAATGGAAAACCTCAGGCGCAATATTGCCAAATTATTGCCTCAGGATTCCGTTGTTAAGATTACTAAAATGATATTGTGATATGTCCCTTAATTTCCAGACTAAGAAGAAGAAAGTAGGCCTTGCGATTTCCGGTGGTTGGATCAGAGCGATTTCAGCAATCGGAGTAATCCAAGTTTTGGAAGAAAACAATGTGCCGATTGATTTGGTTTCCGGGTGCAGCGCCGGCGGAGGCGTAGCCGCTGCTTATGCGTCCGGCAGTCTTGAAGAATTCAGGAATCGTTTTAGAAAAGGCAGCTGGAAAGATTATTGGCGGATTATTTTTGAGCCGACTTTGCCAAAGGAAGGGCTGTTAAAAGGCAGAAGAACCAGAGATTTTTTTAAGGAATTCTTTGGACAAAAGGACTTTTCAGATTTGGATAAAAAACTATTTATAGCAGTTACTGATTTAAGCAGTCTTTTGCCGGTAATTATAGAAGACGGAAATTTGGTGGAGGCGGTTCAGGCAAGCGTGAGTGTTCCGGGAATGTTTGTTCCTGTGAAAAAAGAAGACAAAATATTTGCTGACGGTGGAAATTTCAATTTGATCCCTTCAGAAATTCTTTACCAGAGAGGGGCTGAATATGTTATTGCCACTGATTTGACCCAATCGCCCAATATTTTTAATAAAACTCTGGGCAGTATTAAAAAAGCTTTCGGCTATAAGCAAAAAAGTTTTGAAATTGGCGCCGGAAAAAATCCGAATATTTTGCGATTAATTTGGCGGGCGGCAAATTTATCAAGCACAAAAATTGATAATTTTTATTCACAGAATTATAATTATGATATTATTATCCGGCCGGATATATCAAGCGTTAAAAGGTGGCATGTAAATAAAATTGACTATTTAGTCCAGCAAGGCAGACAAGCCGCTTTGAAGTCATTAAATAAAATAAAAAAAGATTTAGAAATATGATTATCGACCCAAATAAGATCAAAAGGATCTATTTTATTGGAATAAAGGGGGTGGCAATGTCAGGGCTTGCCGTCATTTGTAAAGAAAAAGGAATGGAAGTTGCCGGTTCGGATGTGCCGGAAAAATTTATTACCGATAAAATTTTACAAAAAAAAAATATAAGTATTTTTGATGATTTTTCAGCCACTAATTTGGATTTTAATCCCGATCTTGTAGTTTTGGGCGCTTCTTGGAGCGAAAACAATGTAGAATTTAAAGAGGCTAAAAAAAGAAATATACCTTTCTTGACGGATTCAGAAATGAGAGGCGTTTTCAGCCGGGAGAAAGAAACAATTGCTGTAGCCGGAGTTCATGGTAAAACCACAACCACCAGTATGATTGCTTATTTGTTTAAACAATCCGGTCTAAATCCCAGCTTTTTAATCGGCACTGGTATTGTTTTTGATCTTGGTACCAATGCGGCATGGAACAGTCTTGGAAGGCATTTTATTGTTGAAGGAGATGAATATGCCAGAAGTAAGAAAGACAAAACTCCAAAATTTTTAGACCTAAGTCCAGATACTTCAGTTATTACCAGCTTGGAATGGGAACACGTTGATATTTATAAAGATATTGAAGAAATAAAAAAACCGTTCAGAAAGTTGATTGAAAAAACGAAAGAAATAGTCATAGCCTGCGGAGATTGGCAGAGCATAAGGGAAATAACAGTTGGCTTCGAAAACAAAGTTACCACTTATGGTTTTGAAAAAAATAATTTTTGGCAAGCTTATAATGTAAGACAAGAATTGGGAAAAACATTTTTTGATGCAAAAAAAGGAAAAACGGAACTTGGCACTTTTGAGCTCAGAGTGCACGGCGAACATAATGTTTTAAATGCTTTGGCAACCGTTATAACTGGTTTAAGTGAAGGAGTAAGGCTTGAAGAAATAAAAAATATTTTGAAAAAATTCAAAGGTGCTGAAAGAAGATTTAATGTATTGGAGGAAAAAGGGATTGTTTTTATTGATGATTATGCCCATCATCCCACCGAAATTAAAGCGACTTTAAAATCAGTTCGTCAATGCTATCCAAAGAATAAGATTTGGTGCGTTTTTCAGCCCCACATGGCTTCGCGGACCAAGGCGTTGTTTGAAGATTTTGCAAAAAGTTTTGAAAATGCTGATAAAGTCGTTCTTGCTGATATTTTTGCTTCAGCCAGAGAAGAACAAACCGATGTCACCTCAAAAAAACTAGCTGAAAGGACTAAATTTTATCATAAAGATGTAGTTTATGTCGGTGATCTAAACGAAACTTTGAATTATATCAAAGGTGAAATTAAACAAGGGATTGTTTTAGTGACAATGGGAGCAGGCGATGTATATCGCATAAGAGATAAATTTTTGGCACATTGTTAACAAGTCCAGTTTTTTTGTAATTTTAATATGTAATTTTTATGATGAGCGAACTTAAACAAAAATTAGGTGATGTTAAAGAAAACGAACCTTTGGCAAACCATACCACTTTTAAAATCGGCGGCCCGGCAAAATATTTTTATTTGGCGAAATCAAGTAGCGACCTAATGAAGGCAGTTTATACCGCTGAAAGACTGGGATTGCAGTATTTTATTTTGGGTTGGGGAAGTAATCTGCTGATTTCTGATTCCGGATTTGACGGTTTATTGATAAAAGCCACAAGCGCTAATCTGTCTGTAAAAGGGGAAGAAATTTTTGCCGAGGCCGGAGTTAATTTAAGCCGGCTGGTGGGGGAGGCGGCAAGAAGCGGTTTAAGCGGTTTGGAGTTTGCCGCGGGGATTCCCGGAACAGTAGGCGGTGCAGCCAGAAATAATGCAGGCGCTTATGGTTCAAGTTTTGGAGATCTTGTTTGTGGACTTGAAGTTTATCAGGACGGTAAAATAAAAAATTTAAGACATGAGGATATGCAATATCATTACCGAGACAGTATTTTAAAACATGGCAATGGAATAATCACATCCGTTAAATTAAAATTAAAAAAAGGTGATCAGGTGAAAGTTCATCAAAAAGTAATGGAGATAATAAAGCAGAGGGTGCAGCGTCTGCCGATTGAGCCCAGTGCCGGATGTTTTTTTAAAAATGTTGAAGTGGATGATATAAAATCAGGCAAAGAAAGGATAATAAAAGAGCTTAATATTACCGAATCTGAATGGCAGGAAATTACCAAATATGGGAAACTCCCTGTCGCTTTTATTTTTGAGAAACTGGGTTTGAAAGGCAAACAAATAGGCGGCTGTAAAATTTCAGAAAAACATGCGGCTTTTTTCATTAATTCCGGAGGTGCTAAGGCAGAACATGTCGTAATGATGGTCTCTGATTTAAAAATGAGAGTTAGAAATCAGCTTGGCATCCAGCTTCAAGAAGAAGTTCAGTATATCGGCTTTAATTAAAAGTATATTTTTTATTGGCGACGTAGAGCGAGTGAAACAAAAAATTAACAACTTTTTGTTTCCGAGCCGAGGAGCCCAGCCAAGCACCTATTTTATTGGTTGCAATTAAACCAAAAAACCTATTTAATTTTTTAAAAATTATTTAACGCTTTTATTCATTGATACGTAAAATAGGTGCCGGGCACTCGCTATACCTCGCCAATAAAAAAAGGCGGATATTCTCCGTCTTTAATTAATGTTTTGCGCAAAGGCAGTTACAATACCAATTAATGTATCCATGGGTAAAATACTAGGTATTACCGCAGATGCGTATGCAAAAGTGCGCATGTCACCGGTTCTAATTATCACCGGTGTTCTAGATTTTATTTCAATACCTTCTTTTTCTTCAATATCATCAATTTGCCTTGCTAAATCAGTCCCTATAAATGGGTTATGCATATCCATTCTGGTTAAAACCAAATCAAATTTTTCACTTGCCATGCAATTTACAAATAACTGAAGGGCTTCTTGAACACTGTTTGCGCATACCACTTCAAAAAATGGATAAGTAAAAATGCAACAAATCATGTTTCTGGTATCTTCGTCATTGTCAACAAATAGTATCTTTGGCATGTCTAGTCCTCCTATGTTTGATTTTAATCTGCCATTTGCGATTAATTTAAATCTTAATTAACATTTTAAACATTGTCAAATAAGGAATTATCAGTTATACTACGAATGTATAATTTATGTCTTTTTTAAGCAAAATTTTTGGTGATTCAAATGAAAAATATTTGAAAAATTTTTCAATTATTATTCAAGAAATAAACAGCCTCGAAAAGGAATTTGAGGTTTTTTCTGATACAAAACTCAAAGAGCAGACTCAAAAATTTAAGGAAATAATAGCTAAAAATGATGATTTGGATGTTATTTTACCCAAAGCCTATGCTTGTGTCAGGGAAGCCACAAAAAGGGTTTTAGGTCAAAGGCATTATGACGTTCAACTTTTAGCCGGAATAATTTTACATAAAGGCCAAATTGCCGAACAAAAAACCGGAGAAGGAAAAACTTTGTCGGCGACAACAGCTCTTTACCTTAATGCTTTGTCAGGTAAAGGCGTGCATTTAGTGACAGTCAATGATTATCTTTCCCGCAGAGATTGCGGTTGGATGGCTCCAATTTACCATTTATTGGGCCTTTCTTGCGGAGTTATAGTGCACGAAGCTGCTTTTATCTATGATCCTGATTATATTGACGATAAAGCTATTGATGAAAGATTGGTGCACCTGAAGCCTGTTTCAAGGAAAGAGGCTTATTTGGCGGATATTACTTATGGCACCAACAATGAATTCGGTTTTGATTATTTGCGCGATAATATGGTATCTGAGCTGGGTCAAATGGTTCAGCGCGAATTAAACTACGCGATTGTTGATGAAGTTGACTCAATTTTAATTGATGAGGCCAGAACACCTTTGATAATTTCCGCTCCTGATGCTGACTCAACCGACAAATATTACAAATTTGCCAAGCTGGTAACCCAGCTTAAGGAGAATGAGGATTATAATATTGATGAGAAAATGCGGGCGGCGACTTTAACTGAAAATGGAGTTGCCAAAATGGAAAAATGGCTTGGAGTGGAAAATATCTATGTTGAAGGAGGAATTTCAGAAGTTCATCATATTGAGCAAGCCTTGAAAGCGCATGCCTTATTTAGAAGAGATAAAGACTACGTTGTAAAAGATGGTGAGGTTGTTATTATTGATGAGTTTACCGGTCGGATGATGTATGGTCGGCGGTACAGTGAGGGTTTGCATCAGGCAATTGAAGCTAAAGAAGGAGTTAATGTCCAAAGAGAAAGCCGGACATTGGCGACAATTACTTTTCAGAATTATTTTAGGCTTTATAAAAAACTTTCCGGAATGACCGGAACAGCAGCGACAGAAGCTGAGGAATTTTCAAAAATTTACAATCTGGATGTAGCTGTAATTCCAACCAATAGAGACATGGCGAGAAAGGATATGTCTGACAGAATTTTTAAAAGTGAAGAGGGAAAATTTGCTGCAGTAGTTAAAGAGGTCAAAGAGCGAAGTTCGGCCGGACAGCCGGTTTTAATCGGCACAATTTCAATTGAAAAAAATGAAATGTTGGGTAGTTTTCTAGAAAGAGAAGGTGTTAAATTTCAAATTTTGAATGCCAAGCATCATGAAAAAGAAGCCCAAATAATATCACAGGCAGGAAAACTCGGTGCGGTTACCGTTGCAACCAATATGGCCGGAAGGGGAGTTGATATAAAACTTGGCGGCGACCCGGTTGATTTAGAAGAAGAAAAAAAGGTCAAAGAACTTGGCGGACTTTTAATAATAGGAACAGAAAGACATGAATCAAGGCGGATTGATAATCAGCTCCGTGGGCGAGGTGGACGGCAGGGTGATCCCGGTATATCGCAATTTTATGTTTCAATGGACGATGATTTAATGAGGATTTTTGGAGCCGAGAAAGTTAAAAAATTAATGGAAACATTAAAAGTTCCCGAAGATATGCCGATTGAAAACAAAATGATTTCCCGTTCTTTGGAAGCAGCCCAAAAAAAGGTTGAAGGATTTCATTTTGATACCAGAAAACATTTGGTTGAATATGATGATGTTTTAAACAAACAACGTGAAGCAATTTATAAAAAAAGGCGTGATATTTTAGAAAGCGATAATTTAAAAGATAAAATTTTAGAATTAGTTAAAGAAGAACTAGGTGAAGTGATTGGTTTTCATGCCGCATCTGAAGATGAAAGCACCTGGGATATTGAGGAAATTTACGAAGTGGCTAATACTATTTTTCCCGTTCCTGCCGGTACAAGACTAAAACTTGGAGAAATAAAAGATGGAGCAGGCAGTGAAATTCAAGATAGGTCCGCAAGGAGAAAACTGATAGGCTATATTTATAATTTGTCCGTCCGCTCATATAATGACATTGAAAAAAAAATAAATAAAGCAGTGGAGAATGAAGGTGCAATGAGGCAGATTGAAAAAGGCTTAATGATAAGAAGCATTGATACTTTATGGATTGACCATCTGGACGCGCTTGATCATCTTAGAACCGGAATTGGGCTCAGAGGCTATGGCCAGCGAGATCCGTTGATTGAGTATAAAAAAGAATCTTTTAGGATGTTCAAAGAACTTTTGGCAATGATTAGAAAACAGGTTGTTTATAGCGTATACAAAATGGGTCTAGCAACCGATATGGCACCTTCAATAATGCAAAAAAATAATAATTTGACTTTTAGCGCGCCTTTGAAAACAAGCAATTCAACTGCCAGCGCTATTTTTCAGACAATGTCTGGGCAAGTCGCTGATACTGCCGCTCAGCAGAAACAGGTAGGGAATCGGCAGGCTCAAGGATCGCTTGATAACAGTGCTACTCATTATAAAGGCCAAAAAGTCGGCCGCAATGATCCCTGCCCGTGCGGTTCCGGCAAGAAATTTAAAAAGTGTCATGGCGAATAGAATTATGAAATTTGATGAGAGGAAGCTGAAGGAAACACTGCAACCATATTTTGATTTGGCGAGGGCAGGCGATTGGGAACATGCACTACGAGTTGTAAAATGGGTAAAAAAACTCGGACAGGGCAGAAATAATTTATATTTGCTTGTGGTGGCGGCCTACATTCACGATATTGGGTGGTCAGGAATTTCCCCAAAAGGCAAAATCAATTTGGCTGAAATGTTAAAACTTGAACCGGAGGCGAATAAAAATTCATCCAGATTAATTTTGAGGTGCTTACAAAGCTGCAGTTTACCGATTCGGAAATTCAGACAGTAATCAGACTTGTGGCGGCAGTTGATAGACGCCAATCAAAATTGGAAGACGAGGCAATATTAGTGGATGCCGACAATTTAAGCAAGCTATGTCTTGAACACTTGAAGGAAAAGTATCAACCAGAAGATTTTTTAAAACTGATAAATCTATGGAAAGCCGAGTTGGCTAGTAGGATCAGGACGCAAAAAGGCAAAGAATTATTTCCTAAACTTTTATCAAAATTAGAGCAAGCAGTCTAATTGACAGAGAAATAAGATTAAAAGAGGTTTTATGGAAAAATTATATGCGAAATCCATATGAAAAAATAATACAATTATTGGAATTACAAGGCATAAAGTATAATGTTTTAAAACATAAGCCAGTATATACCAGCAGGCAGGCATCTGAAGTCAGAAATGAATCAATCAATTCTGGCGCAAAATCATTATTGCTGAAAGTGGATAAAGATTTTGTATTAGCTGTTTTGTCAGGAGGAAAAAGACTATCTTCTAAGAAAGCAAAAGATTTTTTTGGATCAAAAAATCTTAGATTTGCAACTTTAAATGAAGTTAAAGAAATTATGGGCTGCGAAATAGGCGCATGCTATCCTTTTGGAAAAATAGCCAAAATCAGAACAATTGTAGATAATGCATTATTGGAGAATAGTGATATTTCATTTAATCCCGGTCTGCACGGTAAAACGATTAAACTAAAGTTAAAAGATTATTTATTGATAGCTGATGCAAAAACAATGGATATATCAGAATAATTCATGATTAATTATACAGATAAATTTGTTTGATAAATTTAATTTTAGTAATAAAGGGTATTAACCCTTTTTGGCTCCCTGCCTGCCGGTAGGTAGGCTCGGCTCGGCCCAGCATCTATTTTTTAATTTTTATATAAACTAAAAAAATTAAAAAATAGGTGCTGGACACTCGTTCTACGTCGCCAATAAAAATTAGCTTAATTTAGAAAAAATGGTTAAATACTTATCCATTTTTTTATTTTAAATTTTTAAAAAAATTATCTTGACAAAAATGGCTGATTGTGATAATAAGATATTACTTCAGAACAAGTCTGAACATTGACAATTTATTCCCTTTTTTAGGTTTTTGCTCAGTAAAAACCTTTAACATAGACGTAAAACAGTGTTAGGCGAGGTTAAGTGCATTGTGTGCTTGCCTCTTTCAAAAACAGACAAGGAGATTGTAAGATGAAAAAAACGTTTGTATTTGTGGCAGTGTCAATAGCTTTATTGTCAGTTGGTTGTTCGCCGTCTTTTACTGTACCGCGGTACGGTGAGACAGGTTCCTACCAAGGAACCCAGCAACTGAGAAATTGGGATGTTGTTCGCGACGAACAAATTGTTGTAAACAATCGGCGCAGCAACATTCCAATAACCGCAATTGGCCACCGGCTGAAAAGCGGGAGCATCAAAATCGGGGTTTATTTATCCCCGGAAAATCCTGATGTTGAGGTGAATATAAACCTCGGCGGAAGCAAGGGATTTGTTACGGACAAGTCCCTTTGCTCGGCTGAAGCGTTGCTTATTTTAGCAGGGCTTCAGAACCTTAATGATCTTTTGGAAAAAGAGATCAATGGCTTTAATGTGAAAGTTCCATGGAAGCATACCGTTGTCCGGTATGCCACCGTAAGTTTGCTTACGCAAAAGGGGCAGTTTGTTTTTTTCTTTGAATCGCCGGCGTTTATCAGCGATAGCGATGCAGAAGGCGAAGGCGAAATCCCGACCGAAGGTGAGGTGGCAGAAGGAGAAATTCCAGCAGAAGGCGAAGGCGAAATCCCGACCGAAGGTGAGGTGGCAGAAGGAGAAGGTAGTTTACCGTTAATTCTGCAACAGCCTCAATCCCTTGAGGTTTTTGTCGGCGAAAGAGCTAGTCTGCTGGTAGTAGCTGAGAATGCCGTCAATTATAAATGGAAAAAAGACGGACAAGCTATTGCTGGAGCAGAATCGGCAGAGTATGTAATAGGTAGCGCAGCCTTGAGGGATGCCGGTGTATATCATTGCATCGTAGGCAATCCTTATGGCAGTGTTGCAAGCAACACGGCCACACTTACGGTCAGACCGGTAGTAGTTGAAGAAGGCGAAGGCGAAATCCCGACCGAAGGTGAAAATGAGTGCCAATGCGGTACCGGCGCGCCTGACATCATTCATACTGTGATTCCGGATGTGAGAAATTACAATCCGGCTTATCCAGATGAAATTACGTATCGCTTGAGAGGTACTGTTTCAGGTGTGAACGCCAGTTTTTATGGAGTTCGGACTTACATCCAGGGCGAAGATTCGCTGTGGTATTCAAAGTCCAATTCCACTGATGAGCGCCCAATTAGCTGTGGCAGTTGTAGTTGGTATGTGGATATTGCAATTCACCCCAACGATGCCAAGGCTTTGCAGGTGGTATCCTATTTGGTGCCTCTTGAAACATCAGTTCCGGCCTGTATAACGGGATGTGTTGGTATGCCGAATATTCCCGCGTCCGTTGCTCAAGTTGTCTCGCCTCTAGGCGGAGCAAGCAAGGGGATTGGTTTTTCCCATGTTCCGCTTTATGGCCAGTCAAACGGCGGAGTATCCGGATACATTGAAGGGATTGATCCTGAAGAGTATTCGGAGTTTGCAGTATTGGTGCTGCAAAAATTGAATGGACAATGGATAGTCGCGCCTGACTGCGAAAATCCGTTGACATTCATTGAATCGGATTTGACATGGCATTGTGCCATAAGTCCGATGGCTGAAGAAGTTGCGGTTTATCTAGTAGACGCTGGATTTAGCGTTGATTTTTGTGTGGCGATTCCGGACAAAGGAAGCAAAGATGTTCCGGAAGTTCATGGCAGCTTAGCTTCCGCATGGGTGAGCCGAGTGCCTCACATCAGCTTTCAAAGCTTTCCGCCTTTTGAACAGGAAGGCAATGTCGTCATTAAAGTGACGGATAATGATCCAACACTTTGGCGTGTTGCCGTGTATTTCAAGGTGGGAGGTGAGTGGTGGACCAAGCCGCTGTATGAGAGTCCACTGATTCAACCTGGTATTGATGGTTTGTGTTCTGTTTGGCTGGATTCAGAGGGAATGGATTTCTATACGATGGAAATTCTGGTATTCCTTGTCCCGCCGAACACTGCAGTGTCCGTTTGTGGCGACTGTCAGGAATGCCAAAGATGCAGTATGCGTCCGGTGATTCCTCAAGCAGTTGCGACAGCATGGGTAAACCGTGGTGCCGGCTTTGACACCGAACCGCCGGTAATTACTTTGCTCGGCGATAATCCGCTGGATTGGCCGGTTTTTGTGCCTTATGTTGATCCGGAAGCTTATGCAGTTGACGTAATTGACGGCCCGGTTCCAGTAGATATTGACGTAAGCGAAGTAAATGTCAATGTCGTTGGCCAATATTACGTTTACTATTCGGCAACAGATAGCTCGGGCAACACGGCAACAGCCACGCGGACAGTCAATGTAGTGGATACCGAGCCACCGGTCATTACGATTCTCGGTGACAATCCTTTGGAGTGGCCGGTTGGCACTTCGTATGTTGATCCGGGAGCAACCGCAACCGACAATTACGACGGAAATGTTCCGGTCAGTAATGTAAGTGATGTTGACTGGAGCGTAATCGGCTCGTATACGGTTGTTTACACCGCGACCGACAGCTCCGGCAACACGGCAACAGCCACGCGAACGCTCAATGTCTACTTTGACTGCCAAGCGCCAATCATCAAATATACCGAGATTCCTCTTTTCGGAGTTGATGATGAGTTGACAGGCCAAGCCTGCAGACCAAACGACGATGGCGCAGTCATAGTCTATGTCCGCCAACAGGATCATTGGTGGCTCATCACTGATGAGCTTTTAGACATTGACTCCGCAGATGGTAGTTGGAGTTGTAATATTGATGCTCTGGCCACTGAGATTCTGGCATTTTTGGTGCCGGCAGACATCAATCCGGCGTTGATTCCGGATTGTGATCCGTGCACAGAAGAGCCAGTGATCGGCCAAGCACTAGCTTCAGTCTGGGTTAATCGTTCTCCTGATTTCCAGATTACCTATTGGCCGCCGATTGGCGCAACTGATGGTTATCTGGAAGGAGTTGTTTGGGGGAGCGTCAATCCCTCGGACTGGAAAGTAATTGTTTATATTACGGTTGAGGGAAGGACGTGGATTAAGCCCGATTATGGAATTGAGGCCCTGACGCCCATCGGACCTGACGGCAGTTGGTCTTGCCAGATTGTTACCGGCGGAATTGATGAACTGGCCACGCACGTAATGGCCTTTCTGGTTCCCGCCGGAATTGATCTTGACTCCGTACCGATGTGCGGAGAAACCTTCTGGTGCGGAGAAGGTCCGCCCGTAATTGATGACGCGGTTGATCTGATTGTGATTGACCGCACTTTGTAGTTTATTGGAGGAGTGACATGCCCGCAGGAGTTCTTGTAAGAGAATTTCCTGTGGGCTCTTTTTATTGACAAATTATTACAATAATGGTATTAAAAAAAGATGTCCTTTGAAAACTGATCTAAGTAAAAGACCTGAAAGAAAGGGTAAAGAAATGAGAGTTAAGATTTTGTTTGTAATAGCGGTGGCATTTGTTTTTTGTGCTGGTTGTTTGCCGGCAGAGTCAGATCCAACAGAGCCAGATTCAACAGGGCCAGATCCAACAGAGCCAGATCCAACAGAACCAGATCCAACAGATCGTGATCCTAACACCCCGGCCTTGGTTGTTAAAATTACTGACTGGCCTGATTATGGCAGCTACGAACAAGAGTTAATTCTTGGTTTCACTGAAAATGCAGATTCAAAAAAACACGGCGTAGCAGTCTATATTCAAGGCCGTGATACTGTTTGGTATCCGAAAAGTGATGTTGGAGCAATTGCTCCTATAAGTGAGGATGGATTTTGGGAGATGATAATTACCACTCATCCAAATGATATTTTTGCAGTTAGTATTTTGGCGTCATTAGTTTCTCTTGACGCACAGCTTCCTGCCTGCTGGCCAGAACTTTGTTTAGAAATGCCTGATATTGAAGGCGAGTTGGCTCATGATATTGTCATCAGAGAGCCAATTTTGCCAAAAATTAATTTTGTCGGATATGAATGGGAAATCAAAGACATTGGACCCGGGCCAAGTTATTTTTCAACTTCTTCAGAAAATGTCTGGGTTGATGAATACGGACTTCATTTAACTGTATCTTACCAAGATCAGTGGTATTCCACTGAAGTTCAAAGCGTTGATTCTTTCGGCTATGGTGTTTATTATTTTCAAACCTATGGCAGAATTGATCTTTTGGATCCCAATGTTGTATTTGGGATGTTTACTTGGGACAGGGAAGCCACAGACCTTTTTCATCGGGAGATTGATATTGAGTTTACTCGCTGGGGAGATCCTTTAAATGAAACAAATGCTCAATTTGTAGTTCATCCCTGTTTTGAGTGTCCGGGCTGTCTAAACTGCAAGCGCTTTTACGCCGACTTGGAAACATTCTCAGAGCCATGGATGAATCATTTCATTGTTTGGCGTCCGGATGAAGTGGAATTTTTTTCTTATATAGGAAGATATTCTCAAAAGTTGGCTTCAAGCTGGTATTACAGGGGAGACAATGTCCCTATTCCAGGCAAAGAAAAAGTTTTCCTTAATCTTTGGCTTATAGAAAATGCTCCTTTATACGGCCAAGAGCAGGAAGTGATTATTACTGATTTTAGCTTTCAGTCCTTAAGTTAATAAGGAGATTGAAAATGTCTGAAATGACAGTCACTAGACAGGATGGGACACAAGTAGTTTTAGTGCTTTGGAGGGTTGATAGAAAAAGACGGCGGGTGGGTATTGATTGTCCCGCTTGCAATGCTCGGTTGATTTTTACGGAAGTTGAGAATCATCCTCGCATTATTTCAAAAAGTGACCGCCGAATAATTGACCCTTCAAAACCGGTACAGTTGCATGTTTCAAAAACCGTTTATGAACATATGGCAATGTGGGCTGGTTCAATACTAAATAGTCATCGCAGAGAGGTGATTTAATTATGAATTGCTGGTCTGATATAAAATAAATCAGGCCTTTTTTTATTGACAAAATATTAAAATTATGATATATTAAAAACGTAAAAATATATGAAATTTTGGTCTAATAAGAAAAATAAAAAAAAGGAATTAAGCCTTAATCTTGATTTTCTAAAAAGGATTGATAGTGATAATGACGGCCTTACTGATTATGAAGAAAAGTTTATATACGGAACAGATCCTAATAATCCCGATACTGATAAGGATGGATTAAGTGATTACCAAGAAGTGAAAATGGGGCGCAATCCTTTAGGTAGTGGAAAGCTAAAAAAGCTTTTTATACCTTGTGAAGACAATAATTACCAGCCGAGGATTTTGCATCCTTATAGGCTTATTTTTTATACTATTAGCGCTTTAGCTGTTCAATTAATCGTTATTGTATTTGTTTTGCTTTTTCCTATGACTGCATGGCTTACTCCGGATTTATTAGTGCAAGAAAGTAGAAAAATAATTGAATTGACCAATGAAATTAGGCAAGGTCTTTCAGTCAGTATGCTTTCCGAACAGCAGCTGCTTAATCAGGCCGCTTATGACAAGGCACAAGATATGTTGGTGCGTCAATATTTTGCCCATGTTGGTCCGGACAGAAAAGATCTCTCAAGCTGGCTTTATAAAAATGGCTATCAGTATTCTGTTGCAGGGGAAAATTTAGCCGTTGGTTTTGCCAGTGCTGAAGATGTGGTTTTAGCTTGGACTAAAAGTAGAACTCATTATGCAAATTTAATTGACCAAGATTTTAGGGAAATAGGAGTCGGAATGGTTTCGGGTCCTTTTAATGGTTATGAAACAACATTAGTTGCTCAATATTTTGCTTCTGGAAGTAGGACAAGTGTTGCTGCGGCTCAAAGTATTTCATTACCGCAGTCGTTTGAAGTTGCAAAAGAGCAGCCTCCTATTGAAGTTAAAATACAAGAATTAGATCAGATGAGCCATGAAGTAGATATTCAGGAAATTGAATCTATTGAAGCAGAGGTCATCCCTAAAACTGAATCAGGTATTTTAACTCAAAAAGAACCCGAAATCGAAGAAATAATTTTAAATGAAACAGCTAAACAACCTAATCAAACAGAAGAATTAGAGAAAGCCCCAGAAACAATTATAAAAAAAGACAATTTTGAAAATGATAATGATAATAAATTATTGAAGTCAAAAGAAGATGAACTGTCAGAAAAGAAAGAACCAGAGATAAATAATCAAAATATAGTAGAAGAAAAATTAGAGCCCCCAATATTGATATCACATAAAAACGGAGCAACAATAGATCAAAGAGAAGTTAAGCTGGTAATTTGGGCGCCTAAAGCAGAAGAAGTAATAGTTTATGACAATGGAATTGAGATAGGCAGGAGAACTGCTATTTCAAGTGAATTTTTTGATTTTAATTTTACTTTTAAAGAAGGTTCTCATAGACTTAATTTTAAATCAGTCGCCGGCCATCTCCAAAGGCTCTCAGAAGACTACTTTATAAATATTAATCCAAAAGATAAAATAATTTATACGGATGGCAAGCTTATAGTTTTGCAGCCGAAAGGGCAGCAGGAACAGATAATAAAAGCCATTGCTTATTTGGATAATGAAATTATTGAAGCCTGGGTTGAATTTAATGGTTATCGCATCAACTTGGATGAAGTTGGACAGACAGAAGAAGGCTTAACGCAGTGGGAAGGCCAAATGGTTATTTTTGATTCTGATAAAAAGAAAATATTTGACATCGTAATTCTTCCGGTTTTAACCACAAAAAATAATATTGGTGAAACCAGTTTTACCAATATTGCATGGGAAAATGTTACTCCAATAAAGCCATCATTAATTAGGCAATATTTTTTTATAAAATCTAATCCTTTAAAAAGTATAGATTTAATTTTTAATGTTGAAAGCTTGTTTTATAAGCTAATTTTATTAGTTGCCGTATTTTCTTTAATTCTTGATATTTTTATTGAATTTAAAAAACAGAATCCTAAAATAATATTTTCAACACTTGGATTTATTTCTCTTTTGATAATTCTAATCATCGTCTAAAAATTAATCGAGGAGGGGAAAATGAAAAACGATTAATCATAGTAAATTGTTTGGATAATATTCATTTTATCTAATTTTTTTGCTAGGGCTTGACTTTTTTCATTTTTTGTTATATAGTAATTTGTTAATTAAATTAAACCATAGAATATTAAAATTAATAAATATTAGCTTTATTAAGCCATTTTTACTTAATTTATGAGAAAAAAAATTTCTTTCATTATTCCTGTCTATAATGAATCTAAAAATATTGCTTTAATTTATCAAGCCTTAATTATCGAATTTGACAAATTTAAGGGAAATTTTGAGTGTGAAATTATTTTTGTAAATGACGGTAGTAAAGATGATAGTTATGAAAAAATAAAGGAATTAACCAAATCGGATGGTAGAGTTAAGCTTATTGATTTATCACGGAATTTCGGTAAAGAAGTCGCATTAGTTGCCGGCCTAAGAGAATTAAATGGAGATTTGGCGATAATAATTGACGCTGATTTACAACACCCACCACATTTAATCCCGGAATTTATAAAGAAATGGGAAGCGGGAAGCGAAATGGTTGTTGGTATTAGGAAAAAAAATAGTGGAGCCGGTCTTTTAAAACGGCTTACTTCCTTTGTATTTTATAGTATAATTAACCTTTTAGGAGCGGCTGAAATTGAGTCAAGATCAACCGATTATCGCTTGCTTGATAAAAAAGTTATTGAAGCTTTCAATCTTTTTACCGAGCATAATCGGATTAGCAGGGGACTACTTGACTGGCTGGGGTTTAAAAGGAGTTATGTTTATTTTGATGCTGGTATAAGGATTAATGGCAAGCCTTCATATAGCAAGAAGAAACTTTTCAATTTAGCAGTCTCAAGTATAATTTCTCACAGCCTTTTTCCTTTAAAGTTGGCCGGTTATTTGGGAATTTTAATAATATTTTTTTCCGGACCGCTTGGTGCATTCATTTTCATAGATAAATATATTTTTGATGATTATACCGGTTATAATTTTTCCGGTCCGGCATTGCTTGCGCTTTTGAATCTTTTTCTTACCGGAATAATTTTAAGCTGCCTTGGAATCATTTCTCTTTATATTGGAAATATCCAAAACGAAGTAAGAAATAGGCCGCTTTATGTAATAAGAGAAAAGAAGAATTTAAGCAAAAAACATTAATGAAATACCAACCGTTAGTTTCAGTTTTAACAACAGCCAGAAATGCTCAGGATTATATTGGGCAAGCAATTGAAAGCATTTTAAGCCAAAGTTTTAAAAATTTTGAATTTTTAATAATTGACGATGCCAGTTCGGACAGAACTTGGGAAATAATTTTAACTTATCAGAAAAAAGACGAAAGAATAAAAGCTTTCAAAAATAATAACCAAGAGGGTATTTCCAAAAATCGCAACAAATTGGTTCTTATGGCTTCCGGAAAATACATTGCTTGGCAGGATGCAGATGATATATCTTTGCCCGCTAGGATTGAAAAACAGGTTGAATTTATGGACGCTAATCCCTTAGTTGGAATTTGCGGCGGCTGGCTGGATTTTTTTAACGGTAAAAAATCAAACGGGATCAGAAAATATCCTGCTTCAGATGAGATTTTAAGAAAAAATATATTTCGCTTTTCACCGGTAGCTCAACCAGCCTCAATAATTAAAAAGAAGGCTTTACTTGAATCGGGCAAATATAACGAGGATTTGGTGGTGGCCGAAGATTTAGATATGTCTTTTTGTATCGGCCAACGCTACAAGTTCGCAAATATCCAAGAAGTTATTTTACGCTACCGCCAATCCGACAGTTCAATAACCAAAAGGAAGCTAAGGCAACTTGAATTAAATACATTGAAAATAAGATTTAATTTTTTTAAGGACAAAAATTATCATTTTTCTTTGGTTGATTTCGGATACAATATCGGTCAGTTTTTAACCTTATATTTAATGCCGGTCAAATTCAGAATTTGTCTTTTTAATTTTTTTAGGAATAATAAAAAAAATGTCGGATAATTTTCCAAAAATTTCAGTAATAATGCCTTTTTATAACGCTGAAAGTTATATTGGGCAAGCAATTGAAAGTATTTTAAACCAAAGTTTTTCTAATTTTGAACTTATTTTGATAAATGATGCTTCAAATGACAACTCAGAGGAAATTATAGCCAGATATTTGAAGGATAAAAGAATAATTTATATTAAAAATAATTTTAATAAAGGAATCGTTTATAATCTTAATGCCGGTTTAAAGTTGGCCAAGTCGGAAATTATTGCAAGAATGGATGGTGATGATATATCAAATAAAGAACGTTTTGCAAAACAATATGATTTTTTGCAGAATAATTCCGATATATCGGTTGTTGGTTCTTTTGTAAAAATAATTGATGGTTTGGGGAGGCAGATTGACAAACGCACCAAACTTTTAGATCCGGAAAAAATCAAAAATGATTTGATAGTTTACTCTCCGCTTGTCCATCCAAGCGTTATGTTTAGAAAGAGTCATGTGTTGGCAGTTGGGGGATACCGTGAGAAATGTATTTATGTTGAAGATGTAGATTTATGGTACCGACTTGCCTATAGCGGCTATAAAATTTCTAATATTCCGGAATTTTTACTAAAATATCGTTTCCATGAAAATTCAACTTCAAAAAAATCAAGAATCATTGCAAAAAAAGCCTTTCTTTTAAGGCGGGAAACGATAAAAAAATTCAATTTAAAAATCGGCTTTAGAAAGTTTTCTTTGATTTATTTGCAATTTTTAATTGGAATTTTTTTACCGGCGGGATTTCAGCGTTTTTTGGAAGGATTTTATAAAAAATTAGCTTACCATGAAAAATAATTTTAAAAAAATAGCATTTGAAAATTGGCATTGGATTGTTTTTTTTGTTTTTTCTTTTTTTATTTTGTCTTTTTTAATATTTCCCGCCGGAGTTTGGTCTTTTACTGACAGCGGATTTTATTATGCCGATGTTTTACAGGCAAGGAAAGTCGCTTTGTCAAAGCTTGGAATCTTTTCAAATACCGACGGCTTTTATTTAGGATTTGACAATTCGGCCGGAGCCTTCAGCCATTTGGCGGTCTCTTGGTACCAATTTATTCTTAGCTTTATTTTTGGATCCCATTTTGGTCAAGTGGTTTATTATTTTATTTACTATTTCCTATCTTTCTTATTCGGCCTTTTGCTATTTAAGAAACTTTTCTTGGGTTTCGGAAAAAATTCTATCAGGGTTGGCGCTTTATTTTTGGCATTTAATCCGTTTTCTCTTTTAATTTCAACTTTGTTTGCAATCAGCTATATTTATGCCCTTACAATTGTTTTTCTTTATTTATTTTTGTGCTACTTGGAAAACGGAAAAATCAAGAATTTATTTTTTTCTTTACTTGCGGCATTGTATCTTTTTTCTTATCTTAGGCTTGTACCGATTATAGTCTTGCTTCTGTTTTTCGTTTTATGGATTTTTTATGATAAGAAATATTTTAGTTTAAAACGATGGGTTTTGTTTTTAACTGCTTTATTCTTCGTTTGCAGCCCTTATTTTGTCGGCAATTTGCCGATATTGGGAGGCTCAAACAATATCATTAATAATTATCAAGACGCATTTGAAAGATATCAAGAGGCCAATTATGATTTTAAGAGTTCTTTTTTAAATTCTTTGACTAACCCAGGCGGCTTTACTCCGTCGGCTTTAAGCTTTTTTTATAACAATCGGGGAATTCCGGAATTTGCCGACAATTTTGCGGTAAAAGGCAGCTTTGAATTTTACAAGATGATTCAACTTATTTTCAATTCCGGAATATTGATTTTTGCCATAGCATTTGTAAGAAGTAAAAAAGCAATAAAACTTATTGCCCTAATTTGTTTTTTTATTTTTTTGAATACGTTGGGGTTTTTTTTGAATATACAAATTTATACCTTAATTCATAAAAGCTTACTTGTTTTTCTTTATAATGACTACGGCTTTCTTCAATTCGCCCAAAGTTTCTTTTTTGCCCTGTTATTAGTATCAGTTGCTGAATTTGTAAAAGACAGAGATAACAAGAAATATGCATTATATTTGGTTTTGGCAGTGACTTTATATTTAGTGCTGAATATTTCTCCGTTTTTGTCAAACTATTATGGTTTTAAAAAAGTTAATGATATACCTTTGCGCTATAGCGAGTATCTTTTTTCCAAAGAAAAAATTGCCTCATCCGAGGCGACATTATTTGCTCCTTATAATTGGCTTAAATTTGAGTGGAGTCCTTACTTTTTAGATTTGAATTCTTTTCATTCTTCTGAGTATAAGAGTTTAATATCACCCAATCTCAGGTTGGTAAGTGATGATTTTGTTAAGTTTTATAATCAAATATATGACAATTTAGGGAAAGAAAACATTGATAATATTTCAATATTTAACATAAAAAATATTTTCGTTTTTAAAGATGTAGTTGATGCCGAAAAACAGATTGATACTTATCAGGTCACTAATGTTGAATATAATTCACAAAAAATGATTTTAGAGTTAAAAAATCAAGAAAGTTTAAATCTCGTTGAAGAAAATGAAAATTTTAATCATTATCGCTTTAATTCAGCTGATGATTATGATTTTCTGATATATTCTCCGAAAAATCTTATTAATTTAAATTCAGATCAATTTTACGATAAAAATTTTCACTCTTTAAATAAGCCGCTTATTTTTGACAAGACAAAGCTTAATAATATAAATATTATAAGAGATATTAACTTTAAATTAAATAGTCCGTATATTTCGTTTAAGACCATTGCTGATAATTCTAACAAGTATTATGTTAAAATAAATGTAAATAAAGAATATCCTTTTTTGCTTCATTTTAATCAATCTTTTTCTAAAAATTGGCAGATATTTTTTGTTGATAGTTCAGATTGGGAAAGCAGAAAATGCATTGCTTGGGGCGGTTTTTTTAAATTGACAGAAAATGATTATTGCGTATCTGCCGGAACAGCGATAGATTTTAATGATTTTTTACTTTTTTTTAAAAAGCGACTTAAGCCCGAAAATCATTTTTTGGGTAATATGGTAGGCAATACTTTTTTAATAACCCCTCAAGACATACCGGAATCATATCGCCAGGGCAATGAACTATATTTAATAATTTATTTTAAAAGGCAGATTTATTATTTAATGGCATTGATAGTATCTTTTTCAGTTTTTGTAATGATTTTTGTTTTTATGATAAGAGAAATAATGTATGACAGAACAGTTAATAAAAAAAAGTGAATACAAAAAAGGTAGAAACAGCCGACCTTATTTTTTGGCGTTAACCATATTTATTGTTTTTGTAATTCTTTTTTTTGTTTTATTGATCCAGAGTCGATTGATCAGTTTTGTTTATCGTCCATATCTAATTAATCATCTTTTATTGGTTTTTACAAACAATAATGATGATTTATATAATGAAAATAGTAATTTAGACTTCTTGCTTAGCGACCTGCAGAATTTACAGGGTAAAAACAGAAATGTTGGAGTTATAGTTTCTGACCATTTAAATTCAAAGAAAGATATCAAGGATATAGTTCCACATGCAGATCGTATTTATGTTGATATTTTTAGCGGTGAATGGCCGATTAAAAATAATTTTTCTTATTTCAATAATGAATTCATGATTTATTCGCCCTTTGAAATCAGTTCTCATATATCAGAGTCAACAAGACTCAGAATAGTTTATAACAAAGATTATGAAAAAATTGACTTCGTATTTTTAGGTCAACCGATTGAAATCAACGGCGATTTAATAAAGCTTAACGACATAATCGTTTTTAGCATAGAGGATATTGAGAAAGATTCTTTGATAGAAATCGCCGATTTAACTATTAGTTTATCAAATTATCAAAGTAATCTTTTTACAACAACGGGCGACTTAATTAAGAGAGGTGTTAGAAAATTTAAATTTCGGGATACCAATTTGGTGAATGATTATAACTTTTCCTTTGAGGACGGTTTTTGGGTTGATCAAGTTGCAAACTGCAGCAGCTATTTGCCGGGCTCGCCGGAGATATCAATGTCTTTAAGAAACGAAGCATCAGAGGGAGATTTCTCTATGGAACTTTCTTCATCTAATCATTTTGCCTGCACTTTTAAGTCTTTCCCCATTAGTTTTGATGCCACAAAGTTTTATAAACTGGTTTTTGACTATAAAAATATTGAAGGAAAAAAAATTCAATATTACTATAATTTAAATAACGATTCGGGCGAGGTGCAGGAAAAATTTGGATCATTTGATGCCAAGAATTCAGACTGGAATACTTTTGAAACAATTATTGATCCGAAAATTCAAAATTCTTCTGAATTCAGCCTTTATTTCTATGCCCCATCAGACGGTTCCAAAAAAATCACCAGCCTTTATGACAATATCAGGATTTATTCTTTTGAGTTGGAAGAAGAATTTTTATTTCCACAGCTTGATTTCCCGAAGAATTACGGACTTTTTAATTGGACTTTTTTGGGCGAGGGAAAAAATGTATTTAGGTTTTCCAGCAATCAAGATAATTTTTTAGAGCAGTATAACTTTTCCTTTGAGGACGGTTTTTGGGTTGATCAAGTTGCAAACTGCAGCAGCTATTTGCCGGGCTCGCCGGAGATATCAATGTCTTTAAGAAACGAAGCATCAGAGGGAGATTTCTCTATGGAACTTTCTTCATCTAATCATTTTGCCTGCACTTTTAAGTCTTTCCCCATTAGTTTTGATGCCACAAAGTTTTATAAACTGGTTTTTGACTATAAAAATATTGAAGGAAAAAAAATTCAATATTACTATAATTTAAATAACGATTCGGGCGAGGTGCAGGAAAAATTTGGATCATTTGATGCCAAGAATTCAGACTGGAATACTTTTGAAACAATTATTGATCCGAAAATTCAAAATTCTTCTGAATTCAGCCTTTATTTCTATGCCCCATCAGACGGTTCCAAAAAAATCACCAGCCTTTATGACAATATCAGAATATATGAAGTTGCTCCTAAGGAAATTTATTCATACTATTTGGTGTCCAGTCCAAAAGAAATAAAAATTGAAAACAAGCCCTTAATTAAATCGGAAATGGTTAATAATTGGAAAACAAAAGTTAGCCTGTTGAAAATAAATAAGCCGGTTATGATAGTTTATCCAAAAAGTTTCAGCAGTTATTGGCGTATGTATCCGGTAGCCAAAAGCCTGCAGGTATTTGATTTTTTCAGTCCAAAAATATCTGATAAAAAACATTTTCGTCTAAATAATCAGGTAAATGGTTGGCTAATTGATGTCAATTATTTTTGTGAAAGCCAAAATTTGTGTGATAAAAATCAAGATGGCAGTTATAATATAGATTTGATTATTGAGCACGCATTTAATAAATTTTTTAATATCGGATTAATTATTTTTGGATTAATAATAATTATCTCCGGACATTATTTTATTAGGAAGAGAAATGTTTTTAACTTATAAAGAAAAACCGGAAGTAAACCGCTGGTATTTTTTGCCGATATTTTTTGCATTTGGTTTGGTTTTTTGGCAATTGGGGCCGTTTGTTTTTTTCTGCTGGGTAATTTTTTCCGGGCTTATCTTTTATCGCTGGCAGTTTTTTGACTTTATCCGTGCGTCAGTATTTTTTCTGGTGGTAACTGTATTGTTTATGATTTTGGTACAAGATGAAATGGCAAAAACTTCAGCCGCATTCATTTATTATTTTATTTTAATGGGGGTTCTGTATCAAGTTATAAAATCCAGGATTGCAGTTATAAATCTAAAGATGATTTTTTCCACATGCAGCGGTATCAAAAAAAATAAAAAAGCAGCTGATCTTCAAATAAAAGATGGCAATCAGGAATTAACCGGTAGCACTGGCGCTAAGGCGCTGATTAAGACGATAAATATTTTTATAGTTGTCCTTTATTTATTATTGTTTGGATTTACCTTGCCTAGTGAAAATAATTATTTTGGTTTCTTAATTTTTGCCTTTATATTTTTTCTTGTTAATTTTCTTTTCTTTTTCGGAAATGAGCTAAAAAGGTTTTTTGGAAAAAAATATTTTATAGGTAAAAATAAATTGGTTGCCCTGTTCATCAATATTTCTGTTTTAATTGTCTATTTTTCAATTTTTGATTTTTGGCCTTCTGAAAACGGCAGTTATTATAAATATATTGCTTTGGCTTTTATTTTAGTTATAATTAATATAATCATAATTATTGACATATCAAATGAAAAATAAAACCGTTAAAAATGAATATTTTAATTATTCCTCCCAATCTGATTTATCAGGTAGTGAGAAATTTTTTGGCAGCAATCTTCTTCGTATTCTTACGCCGATGGCAAATTTCATATCCAGGGATTTTTTTCCAATTTCTTTCTTTTTTGGTTTAATGATCCTGGTTTTATGGCAAATGCTTTTACCGGGATATTTGCTTACTTTGGACATGATTTTTACTCCAAAGATAAAAATACTTTTCGGGCAGGGCTTTTTTTACAATACTTTACCAATAAAATATTTTTTAAGTTTTTTAAATTTGTTTTTTGAAGGTTGGATTATTCAGAAAATTGTCCTCATGTTGTTGTTTTTTTTAATAGGTTATTTATGCTATAAATTTTTACCTCTGCCTAAAGACAAAAAAAGTTCTGCATACTGGGCGGGTTTGTTTTTCTTGGTAAATCCTTTTGTTTATACGAGGTTTTTAGCCGGCCATTACATGAATCTTTTTGCTTATGCTGTTTTACCGGTGTTTATTTTTTATCTTATTAATTTTTTCAGGAAAGGTAAAAGTAAAGATGCTTTCTTTTTGATTTTTTCAGTTTTTTTGATAAGTATTTTTTCGCTTCACTATTTGGTTATGGTTTTAATAATTTTTATTTTTTACGGTTTATTTCAGGTAATTAAAAATATTTTTAAAAAAGATTTTAATTTGGCAAAAAGAATTTTTTTGAAGCTGTCTTTTGGTTTAGTTTTAATTGCAATATTGTCAAGCTATTGGACACTGCCTTATTTGCTCAGCGGGGAAGAATCAATATTGGCTGATTTCAGCCAGCAGGATTTGGAGGAGTTTAAAACAGTACCGGCCAAAAACTTTACGACATCTTTTAACGTTTTGCTACTTTACGGTTTTTGGGGAGAACAAAGACCATGGGCTAATTATTTTTTGTGGCCGGCGGATAATTTTATTTTTTGGGCGGTTATTTCAGTGATGCTTTTTTCCATTTTGATTTTCGGATTATATCAAAGCCTGAAAAGCAAAAGCAGGCAAACAGCTGTATTTTTTATTTTTATCGCCTTATTCAGTTTTATTTTTTCATCCGGCATCGGCCAAACAATTTTTAGAGGCTTTAATCAATGGCTTTTTGACAATGTTTGGTTTTGGAGCGGTTTCAGAGACAGTCAGAAATGGAGCGCTTTTCTGGTTTTGAGCTGTGTTTATTTTGGCTCCTTTGGCGTGGCGGCAATTATAAATTTAATTAGAAAAATTATTCCGGCTAATCCAAAGCATCTTTTAATTTTAATGTCATTAATTCCGGCAATTTATACATATACTATGTGGGGAGGATTTTCTCGGCAGCTTAAACCTGTCTGGTATCCTGAAAGCTGGCATAAAGTAAATCAGATTTTAAATGAAGACAAAGATGATTTCAATGTTTTATTTTTGCCCTGGCATCAGTATCTTTCTTTAAAATTCAATCAAAATATAGTAACCATGAATCCGGCGCAGGAATTTTTTGATAAAAATATAATTCAGGGAGAAAATATTGAAATTGGAGACATATTCAGCAGCAGTTCAAGAAAGATAAATTCAGAAGTGGAAAATATTTTATTGCAGCACAGTCAAAGGCCTTATCAAGACAGCATAAGATTGCTTTCAGAATATAAAATAAAATACATAATTTTTTCTCATGATTTGGATCAAGTTAGCAGCGGCGATGCGTTTATGCCATATAACTCGGATTATTCAATAAAAATATTCAGCTCAGAGGACTTGACATTATATAAGATTCTGTGATAAGGTAATAAACTATTTGATATTGAAGATAGTATGTTATTTTATGAAATATATTTAATTATTTATGTTATTTAAGCTAAAAAATATCTCAAAAACAAATGCCTCAATTATTGTAATTGCCGGTTTTTTGACGATTTATTTATCGGGAAATCTGGGTGCTGGTGATTTTTTGAATAACCATGTTGCTTTCGGCTATGGCGGAGGGGGACTGGGCGGTCTTATTTTACCCCCGATTACTGCGGTTAATCACCCTCTTTATTTGAGCTTGCCGGAACGTGAAGGGCAGTTATTACAAAGCAGCGATGATGGAACATTTGTTAGGGTTGAAGTTCCGCCTCTTTCGGTAAGAGAATATTCTATCTTTAAAATTGAAGAAATAAGGCCAAGCGACATCAATAAGCCATGCAATGAAGCCGATTATATTCTAGGAAACAAAATTTTTGATCTTAGGGCGGAAAATCAAAAAGGAAATGAATTGATTGGATTTGAAAGGGATTTGAGTATTTCCATTATTTTGCCGACTATACCGGCTGATGTCTCAAATTTAGGAATTTATTTTTTAAACAATAACAATCAATGGGTTTTTGGAAAAAAGGCCGTTTTTGATGTAGATCATAAAGTTACTTTTCAGATTAATAGTCTTGGCAAGTTTGCGATTATAAATGCTTTGGGACTGCCACGGCTTTTAGAAACTTATCAGCGCTGTACTCAACAGCAAGTTTTAGGTGAAAAACAATATGCAGTCGGATCTCTTTTAAGGACATGTGATCTTCAAGTTTATGAAATTCACGGTAATAAAGTGGTTCAAATTGGACTTGTCCCTGCTCCGCAGAATCATTATAATGGCAGAAAGATTTTTGATGTTGATTTTCAGGTTCTTTATCAATATATGGATGCTGACCAGCGCGCTCTTCGCGAAAGAGATTATCAAGATGGAGAATTGGTTAGAGCTTGCGATTGGCGGGTTTTCAGAATTGAGGATCAGAAAGCAAGATACATAAACACATGGGATGAACTTCATCAAAAATACGAAGGCCAGGTAATTCATAATGTTGATTATTGGATTCTTGAACGATATCTTGATCCTGTTTTTGAGTCTGTTCCTCAAGAAATGGTTCTTGGTACCAAGACATATGCCGATGGCACTTTAATCAGAACTCCTGACCAGAAAATTTATATAATTGAAAATCAGACGACAAGACATATTCAGAATCCTTTTGAGCTTTCTTTGTATGGCAGTCAAGAGATATTTAATGTTGATTTTGATGTCTTGGATTATTATTCAAAAAATGTTTACAGTGGCGAGCAAAAGATTTTAGGTTCTAAGAAATATGGAGAAGGCAGTCTTTTAAGAACCAGAGATTTTAAAGTCTATTTGGTGGAAAATGGCGGAATTAAACATATTGCTTTAATTCCCGGACCGCATGACACTTATCTTGGTAAAAAAATTATTGATGTTGATTATTCGGTTTTAACCCAATATCATGAGATAATGGTTTCTGAACCGCCTCGGCAGGTATTGGGAGTTAAAAAATATGCCAACGGAAGCTTAATTAGGACCGACAATGGCAGAATTTACGTTATTAAAAATCAAAAAGCAGAATATATTTCAACGATTGAAGAATTGAATAAATACGGCGGACAAGAAATATTCAATGTTGATAATGATACTATTGAATACTATCTTAGCGGCGGAATATATCCTCAGCCTGCTCCTAGAGTTTTGGGTGTAAAACGTTATGGAGACGGAACTTATTTAAAGACTCCTGATTGGAAGATTTACGTAATAAGCAACGGAAAAGCCAGATTTGTAGAAATTCAGGCAACTCCTCAATCTGATTATAAAGGCAATCAAGTCATTAATGTAAGCTTTGAAGTTTTAGCTCAATACTAAAGAGATCATATCATATCTGCAAAAACCGCTCATAGACGAGCGGTTTTTGAATACTTATAAAAAATTTGGTAATATTTATAATATCATTAATGTAGATAATTTTAGTAATAAATATAAATTTTATGGAAAATATTGAACAAAGAATAGAAAAAATAGAAGAAAGAAATAAAAGCGTTGAAATGGATAAGGCCTGGGAAAAAAGCTGGAGCAGGCGTTTGCTTTTGGCCATATTTTCTTATTTGGCAATCGGGGTTTACCTCTGGACAATTAATCTGCCAAGGCCGTGGATAAACGCCATTGTGCCGGCAATTGCTTTTATGATTCAGACTTTAACCTTGCCATTCTTTAAAAAAATTTGGATAAGATTAAAATAAATATATGCCTGAATTGCCAGAAGTGGAAACTTTGCGCCGTGAACTCGTTTCAGTCATAAAAGGAAAAATTTTTGTAAAAGCTCAAATAAAAGTTGCCAAATTAATAAAACCTTTTTCACCTGCCAATTTTCAACATAAACTTAAAAACAAAAAAATTCTCGGTATTGATCGCAGAGCCAAGGTTTTAATTTTTGAATTGTCCGGTGGTTTATTTTTACTAATTCATCTAAAAATGTCGGGCCAGCTTATTTTTGCCTTTAAAAACCCAAAAGCCATAAGCCATAAGCTGATAGTCGGTGGTCATCCCCAGCCGGGCGGCTTAGATGATCTGCCTAATAAATTTACTCATATTATTTTTTATTTTAGCGATGGGTCAAAACTTTATTTTAATGATCTGCGCAAGTTTGGCTGGGCAAAATTACTTGATAAAGCAGGGCTTAAAGAATTAACTGATGAATTTGGCGTAGAACCGCTTGATAAAAAATTTACTTTGAAAAAATTTCAGGAAATCATTAAAAAATATCCAAACCGAAAAATAAAACAAATTTTAATGGATCAGAAATTAATCGCCGGAATCGGCAACATATACGCTGATGAAAGCTGTTTTTGCTCTAAAATACTGCCAATACGAACTGCTGAAAAAATAAACAAAGCAGAAATAGAAAAATTGTTTTTGTGCATTAAAAAAATATTAAAGCTGGCAATTTTAAAGAAAGGTACTTCAGCCAATACTTACATCCAGCTTGACGGAAGCAAAGGCGGTATGCAGCCTTATTTGAATGTTTATGGCCGGAAAGGGGAGAAATGCAAACGCTGTGATGGCATTATTTCAAAAATTAAGCTAAACAGCCGGGGGACGCATTTTTGCGCCAAGTGTCAAAAATGATTAGAAGAATACGTAAGTACAAGTATAAGATAGCTTATATTAATGATTAGCGCTCTATTTTAGAGATTCAAGAAGAAAAAACCCCCGATAGAGACGAAACTCTATAAGGGTTTTTTTCGTGGTGATACTACCATCATATAAAAATAATATATCTTATTAATATCAACAAAAATCTCATATTTAAGCCAACTTAGTTGGACTTTTTTATTATTTTGGAGTATTGTGAAGTTATGTTTAGATGAGATTTTTTTATAGCTATCGCGCAAAAGACAGAAAACTTGCTGAGTATATTGAGTATATAGGGACAAATTGTTTCAGATAAAAATGGTTACAGAAGCGAAAAACTACTTTATTTACCTTTATAAAAAAGCCGTTTTATTTTAAAAAGTATTTGGTAAATATTTTAAGGAGTTTAAAAATAAATATGACTGAACAAAATAAATTACAGCAAATTCTTAAGGATTCAAATTACAGTCTTTCTTTATTTGATCCAAAATTGATTAATGAACTTGAGTCAAAAATAACCGTGAAGGGCGGTAAATTTTATGTTGTTTGTAATATCCGCGACAAAGAGATTGTTTTAAAGCCGGAGGAAATTGTCCGTCAGCTTTATGCGATGAAACTGCTTGATGAATACGGCTATCCTAAACAAAGAATCAAATTTGAACACGCAATCCATTTTGGTCGCGAGGTAAAATCTGCCGACATTGTTATTTTTGACAAAGACCGCCCGACTGTTGAATACATCATCGTTGAAATTAAAAAGCCAAAACTCCAAGACGGAAAAAATCAACTCCGTTCATACACCAACGCAACAGGCGCGCCGATTGCCGTTTGGACCAACGGCGGTCAGATTTCACACTACAACCGCAAAGACCCGAATTATTTTGAAGATATTACCGACATTCCAAAATCCGACCAAACGCTTGAAGATATTTTAAAAGAAAGATTTACTCTCAAAGATTTAATCATCAAAGACAAAATCCCGAACGAGGGAAAATCGCTTAAAACCATTATTCAGGAAATGGAAGACGAAGTTTTGGCAAATGCCGGAGTAGATGTTTTTGAAGAAGTTTTTAAACTTATTTTTACCAAACTTTACGATGAATTACAGAGCAAGAAAGATAAAATGCGTCTGGAAATTTATCTTGAAGACAAACTAACCAAAGAAGATCGCGGAGATTATGACAAGGTAAAAGAAGTTTTGGCTAAGGTTGACGATTCTAGTTTCAGGGTTTTGGAATTTAGAAACACCGGTCAATCGGAAAGCGAACTTAAAAAGAAAATCCAAAAACTTTTTGACGAAGCCAAAGCCAAATGGCCGGGCGTTTTTGACGAAGCCAGTCAGCTCCAACTTTCACCCTCTCATCTTTCCGTCAGCGTTTCCAGCTTGCAGGACATAAAACTTTTCAATTCCAATCTGCAAATCATAGATGAAGCTTTTGAATATTTGGTCAATAAGTCGTCAAAAGGCGAAAAGGGTCAATACTTCACGCCTCGCCATGTGATTGATATGTGCGTCAAAATGCTCAATCCGAAAGCCGGTGAATATATGGTGGACACCGCCGCTGGTTCTTGCGGTTTTACTGTGCACACGATTTTTCAAATTACTGGTCATTTATTTCAAAACACGGATATTTCCGAAGAAGAAAAAGAAAATGTGCTCAAAGTGTTTGGCATTGATTTTGACGAAAAGGTTGTGCGCGTGGCTCGCACTCTAAACTTGATCGCTGGAGACGGAAACACCAATGTTTTACACCTCAACAATCTTGATTATGAGCGTTGGAACGAAACAATCCAAAATCGCGACTGGTTGGAAGTGTATGGAGCAGGTTTAGAACGTCTTGAAGCCTTACAAAAAGATAAAAGCTCTTACAAAGAATTTAATTTTGATATTCTTATGGCAAATCCGCCTTTTGCTGGCGATATTAAAGAATCTCGCATAATCCACAAGT
>CAZCCC010000009.1:0-41424 GCA_964497245.1 uncultured Gammaproteobacteria bacterium
GAAAAAAATTGGTATTATTAAAAATCTGTTTTTTTTCATGTTTTTAGCGCTATTTAATTGAATTAATAAATGAAAATATACTAATAAAAATAATAATTAAAATGAAAACTGTTTTTAAAAATTTTATTGAATCCTCAATTTCTTTTATTCCTTTACTCATACCTTAAAGCTTCAATTGGATTAAGTTTGGCAGCCCGTCTGGCCGGATAGTATCCGAAGACAATCCCGATGATTGCCGAAACACTAAAAGCCAATATTATTGAGAAAGTGGTGACGCTTGTTGTTGTTCCGCTGAATTTGGTTATTAAAAATGATGCCAGCCAGCCAAATCCTATGCCGACTATTCCACCGATGAAAGTTAAGGCGACTGATTCGGCTAAAAATTGGAGATTAATATCATGATTTTTTGCTCCCAATGATTTGCGCAGTCCAATTTCCTTTGTCCTTTCAGTGACGGTTGTAAGCATCATATTCATAATACCGATACCTCCTACCAGTAAAGAAATTCCGGCAATTGCCGCTAAAAGGAGCGTTAAAGTATCAGTAACAGAGCTTAGAGTGTTTAAAACGTCGGCTTGGTTTACAATTGTAAAATCGGCATTTGCCGGATCGGAAATTCTATGCCTTATCAGCAACAGATCGCTAATATCCTGCTGGGCTTGAGCCATTAAGTTTTTATCGGTAATTTCAATGTTTATATTACTTACCGACTCATTTCCGGTAATATATTTTTGGGCGGCAGAAATTGGAATATAAATTAAGTCATCATCACTGCCAAAACCAGTTCCGCCTTTTGCTTGTGTTACACCGATTATTGTAAATTCCATATTGTCTATTCTTATTTTTTGGCCTGTTGGATCAATATTCTCGCCGAATAAATCATCTCTAGCTGTCGGGCCAAGCATAGCTATTTTTGATGTCTGTTTTACATGCTGTTCATTGATTAAGCTGCCCATTTCAACAAATATATTTTTTATTTCCAAATATGAAGAATCAATTCCATAAATATTAGTATTTGTATTTGTTCCTTTCGTTGTTTTAACCTGTTTTCTGGAAGTAATGATTGGGGCTATTGACTTTACATTTTTAACTTGCTCGGCAATGGCTTTTGAATCACTGATTGTTAAAGTGGTGGCTGAGCCAAATCCGCCTCTAACTACCGAACCGGCTCCTCTTTGGGCACCCGGCGAAACTATCAGCAGGTTTGTCCCCAAAGATTCAATATTTGATTGAATATTAGCCGCTGCTCCTTGACCGATTGAGATCATGGCAATAACCGAACCAATGCCGATAACTATTCCAAGTATGGTTAAAAAAGATCTTGATTTATTTGAAGACAATGCAAAGTATGTTTCTTTAATTAAATCGGATATAAACATAAAGTTATTTCTTTTTTAAAAAATTATGGCTTTTACGATCGGCAAAGATCATTCCATCTTTTATTTCTATAACCCTGTCAGCATGTTCGGCAACATATTTTTCATGGGTAATTAAAATAATGGTATGCCCTTTTTCCCGATTTAATTTTTGAAAAGTTTCTAAAACTATGTCGCCGGTTTTTGAATCCAAGTTTCCGGTCGGCTCATCAGCCAATATTAAATCAGGTTCATTTACCAAAGCTCTGGCTATTGCAACGCGTTGCATCTGACCGCCTGAAAGCTGATTTGAAAGATGGTGCCAACGATTTTTTTCTAAACCGGAAGCAAGTAATGCTTTTTCTGCTTTTTCTCCCCGTAAATTTTTGGGAGTTTTTTTATCATAGATAAGGGGTAATATTACATTTCTCAATACAGTGGCCCGAGAAAGTAAATTAAAAGACTGAAAAACAAAACCTATTTTTTCAGAGCGAATTTCCGCCAGTTCATCGCCTGAGAGTTCAAGCATATTTTGTCCGGCCAAAAAATAATTGCCACTACTTGGCCTGTCCAATGCTCCCAGAATATGCATTAGTGTTGATTTTCCGGAGCCCGATGGTCCGACAATTGCAACAAATTCTCCTTTTTTTATTTCAAAAAATACATTTTTTAATACTTTAAGTTCAACGTCGCCGGTTTGATAAATTTTTGTTATATTCTCGCATCTAATCATAATTTTATCAGCGGACTCTCATTCCGGCTCCCGGATTAGTCAGTTGCATCATTCCTCTCATGGCATCATTATTTGTTCCGGCCGTAGTGGAAGTGCCAGCATTATTTGTTAGGGTTTGGGTAATTATTTGGTCGCCTTCATTAATGCCTTTGATAATTTCAATCATTGTGTCGTTTGCGATGCCGGTTGTTACTATTTTTCTTTCAGGTTGGCCGTTAATTAAAACTTCAACATAACTATTGCCATCAGAGGTTTTAATTGCGCTGATTGGAATTGATAAAACATCTTGTTTTGATTCAATTATAATATTTGTACTCAGGCTCATTGCCGGTTTTATTCTTTCATCTTGTACATCAAAAGCGATTTTTATACCATAACTTACAACCCCTGAAGAGACAGCCCCCAAAGTATCAATTTCCACAACTTGTCCGGTAATTGACAAATTTTCAATTGCATCAAAATTTAATATCGCTTTTTGCCCGATTTTTATTTTAGTGGCGTCTATTTCGTTTAAAGATATTTCGGCAATTTGTTTGTCAGTGATGACAGAGGCTATAATGCTTCCCGAAGAAACACTCTCACCTTTTTTTGAGTTGACTTCGGCTATTATTCCGTCAAATGGTGCACGAACATAATAATTTGCCAAATTTTGTTGAGCTTCAGTAAGGGAATTTTGTTTTTGCTGGATTGATATTTTTTTATTTTTGATTTGAATATCCGAAGAGCCTGATTTCAGATCATTTATTTTTTCTTCTTTTTCTTTTATATTTCTTTCGGCCTGAGCCAGCGCCAAAGGATTGTTTTGTTCCATTTCTTTTTGTTTTCTTTCAGCGGCAACAATACTTTCTTTGCTATTTTTTATTGTTTTTTGAATATTTAGCAGAGAGGATAGGTGGTTGTTTACTTTTGAAATATAATTTCCTAAATCAGACTGATAGCCTGATACCATACTAAATATCCTGGCATTATTTTTTGTTCTGTATTCAATCCAATAATCAATCAGATTTCTTTGAATTTTTAAAGAATCTGAAATTTCTCTTAATGTTGTTATTGATTCATCCAACATGTTTTCAATCGTTTTTTTATCCGAGTATCTGGTTATATTTTTATAATTATAAAAATTATTTTCATAGATGTTTTTTATTGTCTGATATTTTTCTTCGCTTTTTAATATCATTTCCCTAAAATCAAGTCTTTCTTTTTCATCAGACAAATTAATGGAGTTAAGAAGACTGTAGTTGTTTGTATTGCTTCCGGGGACAGCCGTTTCATTGTTTGATATTTCATAGCCCAGTAAAATGGTATTTAAACCAGAGATAATAGTCGGTAAATCCAAGAAAAGTTCCGTAATATTATTATATGAGTCCTCGTAGGCTTTTTTCAGGCTTTCTTCTGACGATTGAATTGTGTCCAAAGCTGTTTGATAATCGGTTTCTTGCTGGAATATTAATTTTGAAAGAGAATCTTTTGAATCCTGGAGAGAATGTTCGGCTTGAAGTAGGGTATAAGAATCAATTGGTTGAAACATATCTTCAAGTTCAAGAATTGCAATTTCAAGGCTGGCCAAAGCTTCATTGACTTTTCGGGAGGCATCACGGCTGTCAATTTGTGCTATTAGTTCACCTTCTTTAATTTCATGTCCTTTTTGAACATTGACCAGAACTATATCCCCTGAAACTCTTGGTT
The DNA here is from genome assembly GCA_964497245.1 of uncultured Gammaproteobacteria bacterium. Lineage (GTDB taxonomy): Bacteria > Patescibacteriota > Patescibacteriia > Buchananbacterales > UBA6539 > CAZCCC01. Next base: position 3,775 of record CAZCCC010000009.1, read on the forward strand.
TAATATCAACTTGATCAGAAGTAGAAACTTGTCCGGTTCCAGAAATAGAAACAGTAATTATTCCTTTGGTGGCAGCAGAAGAAATGTAGCGAATTTCTTGCGAAGTATTATTTTTTAATTTTTGAAATCCTAAATAGCCGCCGCCGGCTAAAAGACAAATGATAATTATTAGCGTTGTTTTTTTGAACTTTAAAAGGATTTTTTTTAAGGTTTTAATCATATTTTTGTCATCATACACATTTTAACCCCTGCTAGGCTGTAGCCACTAGCAGGGGTTAAAATGTATGCTACAACTTATTTTTATATATTTTATTGTTTATTAAAATTTATAAAATTGCAAAGAAAGTATGGGCTGTTTAACCAATTATTTATAACAAAAAATCAATAAACATATCCGGTTTAAAATGGCCTGCCTTTATATATAATACGTAATAAGCCGGTTGTTTCTTTCAAAAAAATAATTAAAATTCACTTACATAAATTGAAATAGCAGAGGCTTTAAAAAGTAAAACATAAATAGCGGTAGATATTTTAAAATTATTAAAAAACACCTTATTTACCAAAGGTGTTTTTTTAGGTTTAGATTAGGGGTTTAATCTCCAAATTTCAAAATTTAAGACCATGGCAAAACTCACCCATGCCAAATATGGAAATAAAAGATAGGCTGCCGGTTTTCTTATTAGCCAAAATTGCCAAACTAAAATTATGATAATCAGCCATAAAAAAAATATATCAATTAAGGCTAGTAAAGGATTTTTCAGTCCAAAAAATAAAATTGACCATGCACCATTTAAAATTAGATGAAATAAAAATAAAATAATAGCCGGTTTTGCAAGTTTATATTCTTTTTTTTTCAGCCAAATTAAAAATAAGGAAATGCCCATCATTGTATAAAGGGAGATCCAAACCGGCCCGAAAATCCAGTTTGGCGGATTAAAAGCCGGTTTTTGCAAATAGGCATACCAACCAGGGATTGCTGAGACGGTAAAAACTGAACCGATTATACCGGGCAGCTGACAGATTAAGATAAAAAGTATTAGTAAGAAAAATTTTTTCATAATAATGGGATGTTAATTTTTACAAGCACCTTTTATATAGCCGATTAATTCCATTTCGTTTTTACTTCCGTCGGACGCTTGCCATTTACCGTTTTGCCCAAAAAATATGCAAAGTCTGCATTCACTATCAAATTCTAAGCTATAAATTTCTTCATTTTTTTGTTCGGGTATTTTATAGTAGGCGCATACCTTTTCATTATCTAAACTGTAGCAGTTATCAGGCAGGCTAATATAGGATCCATCTTCATTTTTTTCAAAATAAGCATCAGGGCAAATTAAAAGATTTTTAGGAATGTCTGGCTTATCTCTTAAGCCAATACAACCTACGGCTGTAATTACAACTGTTAGGATTAAGAATAATTTTGTTTTTTTCATTTTTTTATTAGTTAAAAAATTTATTAATTTAGCCACTTCTTAATAAGATACTGTTCTACTTCACTTCTTGTATTATCCGGAAGGGCAAAATTATATATGAGAATTTCGGCAATATCACCACTAAACCATGTATTTCCAGGGCTTGCTTGAGTTGAGCCTATTCTTAAGGGTTGATTATTTATACTCATATTTCCCGTTTGGTTTTTGGTGCCGATTAACATTCCATTTACATACCAATTTTGTTGAGAACCATTATAGCGTCCGGTTAAAACATAAGAGTTATTGGCTGATATTCCTCCGCTGTAGGTGTCCCACCTTCTAGAATTATTGATATTTACCCCAAACCCCAAATTATTAGAATTACTCCATAAAGAATAATAATAATAAGGTTCTGACCAGCTCGTATGACCCTTAATTACAATTCGGCGATGACCTCCATCGGTTATTTTAGGTTTAACTACAGCCATAATTGTTATATGGGGAGTGATTTCTAGGCTGGTAGAGTTTTGAACAATCAAAGATTTAGTGCCATCAAAATTAATAGCCGGCTTGTTGTTTAAAGTGTTACTTTTGTAGATTGGTTTTCTATTTTCTTCTGATTGAAAAGCGTTATTACCAGATCCGGACGAATCCGGCCATGTTGAGATTGTATTACCGTCATTTATCCCTATTATAGTAGAGGCATCTAATCTGAGCACTAATCCATTTACTATAGGCAAAGAAGGTGCTTGAGGTTCATCGTTTGGTTCTATTATTGTTGAATATACTTTTATTCTTTGTTCTTTTTCATCTTCATAACCAATCACATAATTTTCTCCCACTGTAGGATTTTCTGGAATTTTTGAAATAAAATTTGGTACTAAATATTTTTCGCATTCAGATATGCTTACAATTTCATCATATGAAGGAATACATTCTGGATAATGTCCTTTATTATCTAGTTGATAATAGCGAATAGCATCTTTTATTGTATTGATATGAACTTTTTTTGTTGCATCTAATGTTTGTTCAAAGCGACGGGATGGGTTAATAGCTACCATTACTATTGCAGCAATTATGGAGATTATAGCAATAACAATTAATATTTCTATGAGCGTAAATCCTTTTTTTTGCAATAATAATTTCATTTTTTAAATTAATTTTTATAAAATTTAGCCGCTTCCTCTGGAGCGATTGGGTTTATAATTAGGCCTGAACCGATTTCCACACCAGCCCAAATTGACCCGCGGGGAGTAATTTTCATATAAAGATGTTGGTCTTCGTCGTGAATTACCTGATGAAAATAGTAATTATATGGCAATCCAAGCAAATCAATTTTTTTTAGGATTTTTTTTAGGAATTTTGCAAAACTCAGCTTTTCTTCATCACTTAGTAAGGTGATGTTATCCAGATGTCGCTTAGGCATAAGCCAGATTTCATAATTATGCATTGAAGCATAGGGGCAAAAAGCAATGGCATTTTTATCTTCAAAAACCAATCTCGGACTTTTGCTTTCTTTTTTTATCACGTCACAGTAAACGCAGCGGCCGTTTTTAAGTTTATAAATATGGGTCCGCTGTGATTTATCTTTAAGGTGTGGAGGCAGAAATTTCGTTGCAAATATTTGGGAATGGGAATGTTGCAGACTGGCGCCTGCCAATCCTCCATCATTTTTAAAAATCAGAACATATTCAATTTTTTTATCCCCGGATATTGCCTTAGTTCTAAGAGAATAAGCATTTAAAATTTCAGCAATCCTTATTTCAGAAAGCTGTTCAATTTCTTTTTGATGATCAGGGCTTTCTATTACTACTTCTTGCCTTCCATAAGCCTTTGAATTATCAGTTGAGACGGAGGGAAATTTATTCTCTAATACTTTTATTGCCCAAGGCTCATTTTTTTCTTTTGTTTTTAGTATTGTTAATATTATTTTTCCCGCTTGGTTGATATTCTCCGGACAAAAAATGCACCCTTTTTTCTTTATTTGGGAAATTTTATCAGACTTTTCTACATCACGGGGACGCTTACCCCGTTTTGGGGCTATAATTACGTATTTTTCTTGAATGTAATCCTTTCTAATTTCAGAATTTTTCATATTTAATATTATCCTCTTTATTCTATTCTAGCATAAAATTATTAATTTTTGGAAAAAAAGGTATTGACTGCAAAGTCCCGCACCTTAATAAAATATACAAGACGGGATCCTCGATTTTTCACTCCGCTAAAAAAAGCTGAGAAAAAATAAAAACAAGCCTTACTCCTTTTTTAGCATTCCAGAACCTATTCTATTTCACTGTCGATTATAGTCGACAGTGTCTACGTCGCCAATAAAATTTATTTTATTTTTTTTATCTCATCTAAAAATAAAAGATGTTTTTTCCAAATTTTTTCTTTTCTTCTTTCAAATTTTATTTTATAATTTTGTCTATTCTTGAAAACAATTTTAGCTCTTTTTAATAATGTTTGATTCTTTAATTTTTTTGAACTTATAACAAGTTCCGGACAGCCAATAAATTTAGCAAAGCTTTTATTTCGGATGTCGTAGGCGACGTTGATTTCAGGAGTTTTTGCCCCAAATGACAAAACCACAGAATGAAGCATCATACCTATTATTAAATCCATTTTACCGTAGACATATTTTTGTTGAGTGGGCGGTAAATTTATCGGTTTTATTTTATCTATTTTTAATTTTTGGCAAATTTTTTTTTCGTCAGGATGGTGGTACATATAATATATTTCCGCGTCAAATTCATTTTGGAAATAGGAAGCAGTTTCTTCGTATGATTTCAAAATGTCTTTTTCAAAATAACCAAAACCAAGCCAGCCCGAGTAATTTAAATTAAGGCCGATTTTTATTTTATTATTAAAGGTAATTTTTTTTGGTTTTTTTTCTAGTAAAAAAATTGCCGGATCACCGATGACGCTTATTTTTTTTATCGGTACCCCGGCCTTTATTAGGAAGTTTTTAGTGTAATAGTCGCGAACTGAACTTAGGGCTGCTTTTTTATTCAACACGGCAATGCTCTCAATTTCTTTTTTATTTAATTTTCTTGAACCTATTTCTCTAATGTAGCCGACACCAAAAATTACTATCGGTGGCTTGATTTTTTTTATAAACTCAGTGCTGTAAGGTAGAAACCAGCGGTAATATATTCCACCGCCACCAATAATTACTAGGTCTGCCACGTTAATTTTTTCTATATCTGTTTTTTTGCCATCCCTTAAAACTGTCATTGGAAAATCACTTATTTTTGAATCAGTTAGATTTTCCCCAATGATTTGTTGAACAGCCTGGACTATTGCAAAATCTCCCTTATTGTTTTTATCCCAAACGTGGATATGAGCTATTTTCATATATTCTCAAGCCTTTTTAAATATGATTTTGTCTCTTCAAACAAGTCGTCTGCTCTCGGACGATCAAAAGTAGTAATAGTTAAAAAGAATATAGCGCTTCTTAATGCCGTCCATGCCTTATAAAGTTCAAATCTTTTTTCATCCTCTTTGCTGAATTTGATTTTTCTTACTTTTAAGTAAGAATTAATAAAAATTTTTTGTAATTCGGTAATTTGATTACCGGTAAGGTGTTTTTTTGCCATGTAACCGAGCTGTTGATAGAAATTTCCAAGATCTCTTGTAAAATCGGCCAGACAACAGTCAGTATAGTCTATTATTGTTAAAACTTCGTTTTTTTGATTGTAGACGATATTCTCTGGATGAAAATCTCCGTGAATAATATATTTTTCCTTACTGCTGATTTTTTTTTCTAGGACATTTATTTTGTCAAAAAGTTCCTTGGTTTGTTGGTAGTATTTTGGGTATTGTTGATGTTTCTCACCTATACTTTTTAGAAAGTGTTTTGGCCCGGGCAGGACGGTTGCAATTTTGCTTTGGACAGGATTAAAATTTACAAGGCCCAGCGTTGACAAAGAGTGAAGTTTGGCAAGCCATTGTCCGGTCAGACTGACAATTTTTTTTATCTCGCTGAATTTTGTTTTTTTATTTATTATATATTGATACAAATTATCACCCTTGCCTTGTAAATAAAACATTGCCTTGAGCCTCTTATTATAGAAAAGAGGTCTGGGGCATTTTAAATTACTGTGAGCGAAATTATTTTTCCAAAGATACCTTAGGGCCAAAAATGCCCCTTGACGTGATTCTTTTGAATTGGCATTACAAAAAAGTGTTATTGCCTTGGTTTGGCTGTTTTTGAAGTGAAGCGTGTATCGGTTAACAATATGATAAAATGAGACCTGTCCGGATTTTTTTTTGAATATTTTTATAGCAATGTAATCAATTTTATTTTTTCCCAGCAGATCTTCTGGCAGTTTTTTTTCAAAAAGCGAAATCAAAAAGTTTTGATTAAAAAGACTTAGGGATCTTTTTATTTCCAGAGGCATTTTTTCCGATTCACGTTCAGTCCGGTGGTATTTTTTCCAATGTTTTTTCCAAATTTCTTTGATCAGTAAGTGGTAGTATTTTTCCGCCAAAAGCTTTGTTTTTTGGGAAACGTTTTTCAGTGAGCGAATACTAGAAATTATTTCCCTTAGGCCTTTCTCAATGGTATCTGGGTTCCAGGTTAAAAATTTAAAGCTGCCTATCTTTTTTTCAGCCGCCCACCACCAGGCACAGCTGGAAAGCCCACGATCAAGGTGATGGCGAGCCCAGTCATAATTAGTTCCTTCTTCTCGGCTTTTGTTAATCAGGCGAATAGCGATTTTCCTCAGCTCCCAGAGGTTTTGGTGGATTTTATTCTTTGGATCCTGCCACAAGGCAAAATACACTTTTCTTTTGAGTTCCTGTGTCGTTGTTTCCCAAGAAGAATTAATGGGATTGATTAATTCCGATTTAGCCGGCAGTTCTTTTAGATACTCAGAGACTGTTAAAAGCTGAATTTGTGGACTATTTATTGCTTCTTCAAATGATTTTTTTTTGTCATTGTGATGGTGTCCGTACATTTCCCCATCAGTTGCAGAAATCAAATAGGTCGGGGGGTTACTTTTTTGAGTGAAATCTAGGATTGTTTGGGGAACGAAAGTGTTTGATAAATTTCGGTTTCGGAATATGACATTCAAACCAAGCCCTTTAATTTTGTATTTTTTATTATAATCAACTAAGCCGAATCGTCCTTTGTAGGCTATTTCATCCAGGATAATCCACTTGTAGCCGAGATCTTTGATAATTTTTGCCGCTTTAAAGTTGTAAGCCATTTCCGGTAAAAAAAATCCGGATGGTTGATAATATTCATCAAAGGCCTGTTTTAGAATCTGATCATTAAGGGTGATTTGGCGTTTTATTTCATTACTTGGCAGAAGTGGTAGGATTGGATGGTACCGAGCAGATCCTACCAGCTCAATTTGTTTATTAGCCGCCAACTGTTTAAATTCTTCAATTAATTTTTCTTCACCTACATTGAAGAGATGCTCTAAAAGGCATCCGGAAAAATTTAATGTTATCTTTGCTTTTTTATTTTTTTTTATTGTTTCTGCAAGATGCCAATAGCTTTCCTTGCTTATTTTTTGTACTAGCTCAAGTTCTTGATAAGGAGGCTGATAAATATGCAAAAAATTAATCCATTTTATCATAATTTAAAAATTATAATTAAAAATAATAATTACGAGGTTAAAACTTATTCTTTTAGAATAGTGTTGTTTTTTGTTCCTTTTTCCTTATTTTTAATTGCTTTGCGGTATAAAGCAATGTATTTTTTTGCCGGTATTTCCCATGAAAAGGATTGTTGCATCCCTTTTTTTACTAGATCATTCCAGACATCTTTGTACTTATAAGTTTCTACTGCTCTAACAATCGCTACCAGTAATGCTTTAGAATCATAAGAATGGAAAACAAAACCGTTACCTTTTTTTGTTTTTGGATTGAAATCTGTAATAGTGTCAACTAGTCCGCCAACTGCTCTGACGATTGGAATAGATCCATAACGTAAACTTATTAACTGTCCTAGTCCGCAAGGTTCAAACCGAGAAGGCATTAAAAACATGTCCGTTCCGGCATAAACCGAAGTTGATTTTTCAGCGTCAAATTCCAAGTGAATGCCGACTTTTTTAGGATATTTTTTCTGGATTCTTTTAAAGAAATTTTCGTAGATTTTCTCTCCTGAGCCCATTATAACAAATTGAATATCCAGTTTTAAGATATCTTCAATTATTTTTAGAACCAAGTCAAAACCTTTCTGCTCGGCGATTCTGGTTACCATTCCCAGGACAGGAATATCCGGATTTGCAGGTAAGTTGAAATATTTTTGAATATGTTTTTTGTTTTCCAGCTTATTGTTTAGGGAGTTGGCATCGTAATTTTTTTCCAGGCCCAAATCAGTCTTTGGATTATAATCTTTATAATCAATACCATTAACTATTCCGAATAGTTTATCTTTTCTGTTCTGAAGTATTCGGTGAAGATCTTGCCCAAAATTCTTTGTGATTATTTCTTGAGCATACTGTTCGGAAACCGCGTTGATTACATCTGCATTTATTATTGCTCTTTTGGCAAAATTAATTCTTTCAATTGTTGGATTGTGACCAAATTTTGGCAGTCGGCAATTGCCGTCATCGCGGAGTTTTCCCCTAACTTTCCACCAATTATGTCCGAATTGGAATAAAAGATTATGAATGGTGAACGTGGTTGCGGTTTTTTTGAAAAATTCATTTTTATTGAAGCGTCTTTTCAAAAAATAAGGCACAAGTCCGCTATGCCAGTCGTGACAATGGATTACATCAGGCTGAAATTTAATTATTTCCAGCAGTTTTAAGGCAGCTAGATTAAAGAAGAAAAAACGGGCATTTTCATGTTCTGATCCGTAAAGAGTTTTTCGTCTGCCGAAGTATTGGTTATTTTCAATGAAGTAGATTGGAAGATTTTTTTCCATTTCACCTTGCCAAAAGTTGACTTTCATTGTTATGCCCTTGCTTAATTCCAAATCTATGTTTTCAGCAATTATTTTAAAGCTTTTGCTGTCAATTATTTCGCTGTAAAAAGGGGTAATTACAATAATTTTATGACCTAATTTTTTTGTCGCTTTAGGCAGAGAACTGGTAACGTCGGCCAGCCCGCCGGTTTTAGAAAATGGATCAACCTCCGATGCAATATGAGCAATTTTTAGTTTTTTTCCATTCATGATTGCTAATTTTAATAATTAGGAAATTTGTCCGGTTTTAATTATTAATCTAAGTCTCCTAGATATTGAGCGGCTATAATAAACATGGCATGGGACCAAACCAAAGGCTTAATACCTTTTCTAAAATCAGAAAAAATTTGTTCAGGAATAAGGTGGTCGTCTTCTACTTTTTCAATTACCCAATCATAATATTTTTTTGCTTTAGTTTTATTGCCTTTAATTGACCAATAAATAGACATCCAGAAATTTAAAATTGGCCAGGCACCTCCGCCTTCCTGGGCAGAACCTTCCCCGTCATAATAATCGAATTGATAGCGGTGGACACCTCCATTTTCTACGATTTTTTCTTCCATTTGTCTGACAGTGTTTATCATTCTTTCGTCATCTGCTTTAATTATATCAAAAGGCCAAACCAATCCTAAGAGTGAAGCATCCATATTTAAATCATCAATTTTGCCATGGTTTCTTACAAAAGTTTTTTTGTTTTTCAAGTAAGCTTCATCAATTTTTTTAATCATTTGTTCAGCTGTTTCTTTCCACTGTTTGCAGTCAATCATTAAGTTGGCACAGATTAAGCCTCTGGCGCAGGCTGCTAGCGAATAAGTGTGGTTATTTTCTACCTGGGTTGATGTTTTTCTATTCCCTTCTTCCCATAAATCAACAGTATTCGTGAAAAAATATCTTTCTTTCCAGTCATTAGACAACCCGTCAGCCAATCTTCTGATTAAATTTTCTTGACTTTCTGCTCCCCGATGATCATTTTTGTAAAAATCATGAATCATCCAAAGGACTGTTCCTGCCTGATCGGGTTGAAATTGCCTTATCTTTATTGGGCCATTAGCTGAGTAGTTTGCAAATAATTTACCTTCCTTTTTAAAATCTTCCGGTCGATCTTCAAGCCAAGTAAAAAACGGTTGCTGGATTTTTTTTATTCCTATATGCTGGGCGGCATAACAAATATAAGCGGCATCTCTGGGCCAGACGTAATGATAGTCTTTAGCTCTTTTTGGGTAATAATTTTTAGTTGGATTAGCCGCGACTATTGCTCCATTATCCAAAACACTGTCAAGGATTATTTCCCTGCTTTTATTTATTAGTTTTTTAATTTTGTCTTTCATAAATATTATTTACTGATTTAGTTTAGATTTTATCTATTTGCAAGAGTGAGCGCAACAAATTGCAGCTGCTAAAGCATCGGCTGCATCGTCCGGTTTAGGTATTTGTTTAAGGCTTAAAACCGTTTTTACCATTTGTTGGATTTGCTCTTTTGAGGCTCTGCCGTAGCTTGTTAAAGCTTGTTTTATTTGTAGGGGAGTATATTCTACGGTTTTAATCAGGCATTTGCCAGCCACCATTATTATAATACCGCGGGCCTGGCCGACCGCCAGGGCAGTTTTTACATTTTTACAGAAAAATAATTTTTCAACAGAAATGATATCAGGTTTGTGCTTTTTTATTTGATAAATTAACTGATCGTGTATTTCCAGAAGCCTTTTTTCCGGGGTTTCTTTGGGAGATGTTTTTATACATCCATAATCAACCAAATTCAATTTGTTTCCTTTCTTTTCAATTATACCAAATCCGGTGTCAGCTAAACCCGGATCAATACCTATGATAATAGTTTTTTTTGTTTTTGTCACTTGTTTCTATTTAAATTTCAGCGTTGGTATAAAAATCATTTATATCTTCATTTTCGTCAAGTTCATTAAATAATTTTTGAATTCTTTCTTTTGATTCTTGGTTGATTAATTTTTTTTCTTTTGCAACCTGTTCAATCTCAGCGTGTTCAACTTTAATATTCTTCTCTTCCAAAAATTCCTTTATTTTTTTTAAACTGTTTACTTCAGTATAAAGCAGAATATCATTTTCATTTTTTTGAATGTCAAAAACCCCCAAATCAATTAATTCCAACTCTAATTTCTCATCAATTTTCCCTAACTGAATTATACCCCTTAATTCAAAAAGCCAAGATACGCTGCCTGGACCGCCAAGGCTTCCCCCATATTTATTTAGCAGGTGTTTTATTGATGAACTGGTTCGATTTCTATTGTCAGTTAATGCTTCAATAATTAAGGCTATTTTGTCAGGTCCGAAACCTTCATAGATGATTGATTCAATTGCTCCTCCAGATAGCTCTCCCGTGCCCTTTTTAATTGCCCGTTCAATATTATCTTTTGGCATATTTGCCGCTTTGGCCTGATCAATGGATAGTCTGAGTTTAAAATTTGAAGTAGGATCCCCTCCGCCAAGCTTAGCAGCAACAGTAATCGCATTAGCCAGCTTGGTAAAAATAGCGCCGCGTTTAGCGTCAGCTGCTCCTTTTGCTCTTTTGGTTGTTGCCCATTTACTATGGCCTGACATAAAAATGATAAAAATTAAGAAAATAAGAAAGTAAAAATCACAACCTTAATTTTTTATTTTCTTATCATAATGGATATAAATTAATATCTTTATTCTAACAATATATTGATAATTTTTCAAGATTAAAAATAGTTTGATTATAAATCAAAAAATTGTTATAATTTATCAATAAATAGTTTAAAATATTATTTATTTTTAAGGGAACAATTAATTATGAAAAACTTAGATGATTTAAAAAAAATAAAACAACTAGACCCGGAAAATGTTTTAGAATCAATACAGCTTTTAGGAGGACAAGTCAAACAAACATGGAAAGAATTTGAAAAAGTTAAAGTTCCTGAAAATTACAAAAAAATTAAAAAAGTGGTTATTAACGGAATGGGAGGATCGGCATTGGGAGGTCATATTTTGCAATCGGTTTTTTTTGATAAAATAAAAGTGCCAATACTAGTTATAAACAGCTACCATATTCCTGCTAGTCTGGACAAGGATACTCTTTATGTAGTTTCTAGTTATTCCGGTAGCACTGAGGAGCCTTTATTTTCTCTTGAAGAAGCTAAAAAAAAGAGAGCAAAAATTTTTGGTATTACTTCCGGTGGTATTCTAGCCCAGAAAATAATGAGAGGGGATGTTCCTGGTTACATTTTTAAGCCTGATTTTAATCCATGCGGTCAGCCGAGAATGGGTCTTGGTTATTCATTGACCGCTCAGATGTCTTTGTTTGATAAAATTGGTTTGGTTTCAATTAGTAACCAAGATATAGAAAAAGTTTTGAAGATTATAAGTAAATTTGATTCAAAATTTGGTGCAAATTTCCCTTTTTCAAAAAATATCGCCAAGCAAGTAGCCATAAAAGCAGTTGGTAAAAGTTGTGCAGTTATCGCTTCTGAATTTATGGCCGGCAATGCTCATGTTTTTGCCAATCAGATAAATGAAACTGGAAAAACCTTTTCTGACTATTTTTTGGTTCCTGAGATGAACCATCATTTGCTTGAGGGATTAAAATATCCGATTACAAATTTCAGGAATTTATTTTTTATTTTTTTAAATTCAGGGCTTTATTATTCTAAAAATCAGATTCGTTTGAAGATTACAAGTCAAATAGTCAAAAAGAACAAAGTAAGTTTTTATTCTTATAATTTAAGTTCTAAGGAAAAATTAAGCCAATCTTTTGAAGCCTTGGTTTTTAGCGGATATGTTACTTTTTATTTAGCTATTTTAAATGGAATAAATCCTAATTCTATACCTTGGGTAAACTATTTTAAAAAACAATTAAAAAAATATAATTAAAAAATATGCGTTTAGTAAACAGGCTTGCTAATTTTTTTTCTGAACGCCAGTTTATTCAATATTTATTGATATTTGCTGTAAGTTTTGTTTTATTTGCTTATTTGCATTCTGATTATACTTTTGCTGACCCCGATTCTTTTTACCACGCAAAAAAAACCATTATATTGAAAGATAGTGGTGCTATTACTGAATTTCCGTGGCTTTCGGCAACAAATTTGAAGAATAGTTTTATTGATCATCATTTTTTGTATCATTTGGCCTTAATTCCATTTGTGTCAATAATGCCGCCTCTCTTGGGGCTAAAACTTGCCACAATTCTTTTTTCCAGCCTGTTGGTGCTTTTGTTTTTTTGGTTTTTAAAAAGTTTACAAATTAGAGCCGCTTTTTGGTATACTTTTTTTTTAATAACAATAAACCCTTTTATTTTTCGGATTAATTTGGCAAAGGCTCAGGCCATGGTTTTGATTTTGTTATTTTTAATTTTATATTGCCTGCTTAATAAAAATTATATTTGCTTAACGCTTCTTTCAGGGCTTTATGTCTGGCTTTACGGTGGCTGGCCACTGGCTTTAGTTTTGGTTTTTGTTTACGGAGCATTAAGTTTTTTCTGGCCGATTCAGTCTTGGAGTTTTTTAGTGGGGAAAATAAATAGATTAAAGATTTATTGGCAGAATTTTTTACTTTTTATAAGCGTTTCGCTGGGCCTTTTGGCCGGTTTGTTTTTTAATCCTTATTTTCCTCACAACTTCAGATTTTATTGGGAGCAGACTTTTAAAATTGCAATTTTGAATTATCAGCATGTAATTGGAGTAGGCGGAGAATGGTATCCTTATCATTTGTCTGACTTAATTTTATCTTCTGTTCCGTTTTTTTTAATGTTGTTTATCGCCTTACTTGGATTCATAATTTTTTACAAGAAGCAACCGATGAACTCGTGGTTTTTTATAATAATAAGTTTTTTATTTTTTATTTTGACACTCAAATCCCGCCGATACGTTGAATATTTTATACCATTGGCAGTTTGTTTCTCCGCCCTAAGTATAAATGCCTTTTGGCCGGTTGTTGAAAAAAAAATATCCAAGTTTATTCCTAAGAGATTTTTTATTTTTTTACCGCTGATGATAATGGTTCTTTTTAGTCCTTTTTTTATCCGTGATGTTTTTTCCGTTAAGACCAGCTACCGGCAAGGTTTTCCCTTGAATAAATTTTCTGAGCCCAGCCGATGGTTAAAAGAAAACGCTGCCCGGGGAGAAATAATATTTCATTCAGATTGGGATGAATTTCCTTTTTTATTTTTTTATAACGACCAAAACTATTATTTAGTTGGTCTTGACCCGACCTTCATGTATAGTTACGACAAGGACCTTTATAGGCGCTGGGTCGAAATAACTTTAGGCCAAGAAAAAAAGGAGCTTTATAAGACAATAAAAGATATTTTTGGGGCGAGCTATGTATTTGTTGATATTAATCAAAATAAAGACTTTGACAGTAATTTGGCCAATAATTTTTATTTTGAAAAAGTTTTTGAAAATCAAGAAGCAAAAATTTATAAAGTTAATTAATGAGAAAAGAAAAATTCTTAATAATTTTTAATCTAGCTATTCTTTTGGTTTTGTTCTCAGCAATGAGAATATTTTTAATTTTTTCCAAAAATTTTTATTCTTATATAGAAAATAATCTCCTTTTAATTCTATTTAGGGGTTTACTGGAAGATTTTTTAGTTATATCGTTGCTGGGAATTATCTTATTGGGTTGGACTTTTTTTCTTAAAAAAAATAATTCTAACTTATTTATTTTCAGATTAGGCTTGATTGTTTTCTTTACTGTAGAAATTTTATTGCTTTTCATTTGTTTTGTAAATGCGGTTTATTTTTCATTGGCCGGATCCCATCTTCATTACAGCTATTTTAGTTTTGCTTTTTATGTCACTAGTTTTTCCAGTTCAATTTGGAGTTTTTTTACCGCTTATAATATAATTTTGCTTGCTTTTTTGTTAATTCCCTTTGTTTATTTAAGTTATTTTATAATAAAAAAAATTAGATTTTCTTTTTTGCCAACATTTAGGTTGCGTTATTGTCTGTTGGCATTCTTTATTTTAGTATCACTGATTCTTTCTTATTTTCTGCCAAAATTATTTTTTCAAGATCACTTTGCTGATGATCTAAGTAAGAATTTTTTATATTACCTTACCGTCAATTCAGACAAGAGTTATTGTCATCGGGCCGACATAACAAGCTTAGTGGATAAAATTGAAGTAGGCGATTTAGAGATTGAATACATTCGTTTTAATAAAATGCCTGACTATGAATTTTTTGATGAAGATTATCCTTTGGCTAAAGCTCCAAAAAAGGATTTATGTTTATTGGGGTTGTTTAGAAAGGAAGAATGTCAAGAGTATTTAGACGAAAAAGGAGATCTTTTGGTGGAAATTTTAGATTATAATTTTAATAAAGAAAAAATTCAGCCGAATGTGATATTAATTTTTTTAGAATCATTCGGTGCTAAATATTTGTCACCAGAGATAACTCCATTTTTTTATCGCTTAGCATCTGAGAATTTGAGTTTTTCCAATTTTTACAGTAATGGAACTGATACCACTCGGTCAATAATAAGTTCACTTTGTTCAATTCTGCCCCAGACAGGGCCGCCTGAAATAAACACCGCCATTAATTTGGAATTGCTTTGTCTCCCGCAAATCCTTAAAAGTTTTGGTTATCATAACGTTGAAATGCAGTCCGGAGATTTGGATTTTTTGGACAAGAGACCTTTTTTTAGGAAAATCGGTTTTGATGAAATTTTAGGACAGCATGAACTTAAGGATGGAAAATCCGACTGGGAGTGGGGAATTTCTGACAAAAATTTATACAAAAAAGTAACGGAAAAAATTGAAAGTGTTGCAGACGGTCCTGTGTTTTTAACTTTATACACTTTAGCAATTCATCATCCTTTCAATCTTCCTTCAGACGGAAATAAAATGATTTATCCCCATGATACTTTTCCTAATAAAATAAAAAATCTCCTTTATTACACCGACGAATCGCTAAATGAATTTTTTAGCCAAAACAAAGATAAAGAATGGTTTAAAAATTCAATCATTCTAATAACCGCTGATCACGGGCAACCTCTTGGAGAAAGACCTTTTAATTATATGAATTTCGTAAATTTGTATGAAGAAAACATCTGGGTACCTTTGGTTATAATTGACAATCAAAAAAAAATTTTTTCAGGGAAAAGAGATATAGTTTCGAGCCATTTGGATATAGCACCAACAATTTTAGATCTTTTGGGAATAAAGGTTATGAACCATTTTCAAGGCAAAAGCCTTATTGACGAAAATTTAGATTACCATCAATCTTTTATGTATTCAACTAATCCCTATTTAGGATGCATGTCGGCTCTTAGAAAAGGTGATTATAAATTAATTAAACAATTTTATAGAGAAGGTGACTTATTTTTTAATTTATCCTCTGATAGAGATGAAAAAAATAATTTAGTGTCTAAAGAATCAGAGAATTTTTTTAGCATTAAAAAACTTGTTGATAAAATTTATTTTTATCAATATTATTTTTATAGGAGGAATAAATTTTGGTCAGAGCATCTTCAAAATTTATTTACAGAGTCTTTAGAATTAAAAAAATAAGGTATGAAAATTTTAATAGTTATTCCGGTCTATAATGAAGAGGTCATTTTAGAAAAAAGTACTGTGAAGCTTTTTGATTTTTGCCAAAAAAATTTGTCAGACAACTGGAAAATAATAATTGCTGATAATAATTCAAAAGACAAAACGGCTCAAATTGCATTGGGTTTGGTTAAAAAATTTTCTAGTTTAGAATATTTGTTCATAAGTGAAAAAGGCAAAGGGATAGCTATAAAGCAAGCATGGCAAAGTCAAGAGGCCGACATTTATTGTTTTATGGATGCGGATTTAGCAACAGATTTATCGTCTTTTCCGCTTTTGATTTCCAAAATTAAAAAAGGCAGTGATTTGGTAATTGGTTCACGTTTTCATCATGATTCCAAAGTAAAGCGCCTTTTTTTACGGAGATTTTTTTCATCTGGTTACTTTTTAATGGCAAAACTTTTAGTCGGCACCAAAATAAAAGATCTTCCTTGTGGGTTTAAAGCTATTAATGCTAAAATTAAGGAAAATATTCTGCCTTTAGTTAAAAATAAAAAATGGTTTTTTGATTCAGAGTTAACTATTTTAGCCGAGAAGAGTAATTATAAAATAAAAGAAATTCCGGTGGTTTGGCAAGATTTTAGAGAAGGGGAAGACAAAACCAGGGTAAGCCCGTTTTCTTTAAGTCTGGTTTATATTAAAGAGCTTTTATCGCTTAGGAAAAGATTAAAAAAATATTATGGAGAAAATAATAATAGTCGTTCCAACCTACAATGAAAAAGAAAATATTCCAATCCTTTTAAGTCAGATTTTTAATTTAAAGATTGAGAATCTTAATGTTTTGGTAGTTGATGACAATTCTCCTGACGGCACCGGAGAATTGGTTGAAGAATTAAAAGGAGAATATCCTTGTTTGGATATTTTGCATCGTACAGAAAAGTCCGGGCTTGGGAGAGCCTATATTGCGGGATTTAAGGAAGCTTTGAATAGACAGGCAGTCTATATTTTTGAAATGGATGCCGATTTGTCCCATGACCCCAAATATATTCCTGTTTTTTTGGAAAAAATTAAAAATTGTGATCTAGTTTTAGGTTCTCGTTATATTAAAGGCGGTGGCGTAAGCAACTGGAATTTGGCCCGCCGCCTAGTAAGCCGTTTTGGAAATATTTATGCTCAGCTGATTCTCAATATTTCTTATCGGGATTTAACCGGCGGTTTTAAGTGCTATCACAGAAAGGTTTTGGAAAATATCGGGCTGGACAGTTTAAGTTCAGTCGGATATAATTTTCAAATTGAAACAACATACAAAGCTCATAAGAAGGGATACAAAATAGAAGAAATCCCGATTATTTTCAGTGAACGCTTTGAAGGTAAATCCAAATTCAATTTGAAAATTATACTAGAAAGTTTTTGGAAAGTTTTACTTATACGTTTTAAAAATGATTGAGCATTTTAAAAAAATTTCAAAGAAAGAATGGTTGTTTGTATTTTTTGTTTCCTTTATAATAATTTTTTTTACAACTTTACCGCTTGGCTATGGTGTAATTGTTGGGCCAGAAAATAAGGATTTTACGGGAATTCATTTCGCGGTCCCAAATGATTGGTTTGTTTATTATTCGTACATGGAACAAGTTAGGCAAGATAATTTTTTATTTGATAATTTGTATACACATGAAGAAAGCTTGGCAAGTCTGAATATTTTTTGGCTTTTGGTTGGGCTTTTTGCAAAATTTTTTAATCTTTCAAACATCCTAGCGTTCAATTTAGTTAGGATTTTTTTAATCTCCATTTTACTAATTGTTGCATATTTTTTTATAAGCTATTTATTTGAAGATAGAAAAAAAAGAAAAATTTCATTGATTTTACTTTCTTTTTCATCAGGTCTCGGTTTTTTTTTGTTAGGAAGAATAATTAAATATCCTCATAATTTTGAAAATGGACAGTTCAACTATCCGATGGATATTTGGGTTCCGGAAAGCAATACATTTTTAACTTTGCTTTATTCCCCTCATTTTATATTAGCATTAATTTTAATACTTTTAATTTTTCTTTTTACATTATTTTTTTCAGAAAACAATAGATTTTACTATAGTTTTTTAGCCGGGATTTGTGCTTTCTTTTTATTTTTATTTCATCCATTTCATGTCCTAACGATTTTTTTAGTTATTTTTTTGTATCTAGCCGCTTTGTTGTTTTTTGAAAAAAAGTTTATTTGGCCTTTTTTTTGGCATTATGCAATTTTGTGCATATTTTCTTTACCTCCGATTTTGTATTATTTATATCTTATGAAAGCCGATTGGGTGATGGGAGTAAAGGCAATGCAAAACAATTGCTTTACAACTCCTTTTTGGATTACTTTATTCAGTTATGGTTTGCTTTTGTTTTTTTCCTTTTTGGGTTTTTATTTTTTGATAAAGAAAAAATATTTTAATCATGTCGAAAAAAGAAAAAAATTCACCTTTATATTAATTTGGGCTTTGAGCCAGTTTTTAATTATTTATTTTCCGGTTAATTTCCAGCGCCGAATGTCAGCCGGATTACATTTTCCTCTTGTTATCTTGACAACAATTGGTTTATTTGGAATTTATTATATAATTAAAGATAAAAAAAATAAATTAACAGTAATTGCGTATAACCAAAGATATTTACTATTGTTTATTTTGCTGGTTTTTTTTATGGCATCAAATATTTTTAGTATTTCTGTTGATTTATTTATTTATTTTAATAAAGACGAAAATTCTTATGCGTATATTGATAATGATGTCGTTGATGCAGCAAGATGGTTGAAATTGACCCCTTTTGGCAGTATAATTTTTAATTCGGCAAACAGTATCATTAATATTATACCGGCATATTCAGGCAGGAAAGTTTATGTTGGTCATGGCGTTGAGACACCTTTTTTTTCAATAAAACAACAAGAAGTTGATTGGTTTTTTTTAAAAAATAGAAGTGAAGAAATAGAAAGTGCTTTTTTAAAAAAAAGAAATATTAATTATATTTTTTACAGCAATTTAGAAAAAAAAATAGGTAAATATAATCCGGATAATAAAAGTTACTTAAAAAAAGTTTATTCAAATAAAAAAGTCAATATTTATTTATTTCAGCCTTTATAATAATTTGGTTTATTAATGAAAAATTTATTTAATTCAATATCGAAAAGAGAATGGTATTTTTTGGCTGTTTTTTGTTTGACAATAATTTTATTGACCAGCATCCCTTATTTGATTGGAATTCTTTCCGCCAAGGAAGGTTTTGTCTATAATGGTTTGCGTGCTTTAAGTCCGGGTGATTTTCCGGTATATTATTCTTATATTGACCAGGTTAAAAATGGTGAATTTTTTGTAAAAAATCTTTTTACCGGTGAACATCAAGATGTTGGCACTTTTAATGTTTGGTGGACTTGGGTTGGATTAATGGCTCGTTTTTTTAATTTACCGTCAGCTTTAGCCTTTCATTTGAGCCGTATTTTAACAATACCTTTCTTTGTTGTCATTAGCTATCTTTTCATCAGCTATTTTTTTATTGAAAAGATTAAAAGGATAATTGCTTGGATTTTTTTATTTTTTTCAAGCGGACTAGGGTTTTATTTTATTCCTGTTTTTGAAAGTATTGAATTTAGCGAAGCTGATCGTTATTGGTGGCCGATTGATTTATGGCTAACTGAAGCAACTACTTTTAATGTAATAAGCCAAACTTCTCATTTTATTGCATCTATAAGCCTGATCCTTTTAATTTTCTTATTAACTCTTTTGTCTTTTGAAAAAAAAATTTTCAGCTACGCGCTTGCAAGCGGGTTTTTAGCGCTGTTTTATTTTAATTTTCACCCCTATTATTTTCCGGTTATTTTTGGTGTTTTTGGCCTTTATTTATTTTGGCTGATGATTAAAAAAAATAAATTTTTATGGCACGAATCATATTATTTGGTATTTGTATTTTTATTGTCTTTTCCATCGGTAATTTATCATTTTTGGCTGATAAAATTCAGCCCGGTAATAGGTCAAAGAGCGCTGCAGAATGTCACTACCATATCGCCGTTTATTTTTGTATTAATTGGTTATGGATTCTTGTGGCTGGGTCTGATTTTTGGTTTGTTTTTTATTTTTAAACAAAAAAAATTAAATAGTCGTTTTGTCTTTTTATTATGCTGGTTAATTGTAAATTTGTGTTTAATCTACTCGCCTTTTCCTTTTAATAGCCGTTATACTCAGGGTTTGCATATTATTTTGGTTATTTTTACCGTTGAGGGGTTGTTTGGCATTTGGTTTTACCTAAAATCAAAAATCAATCCGGATATTTTTGATTTTTGGATAAATAACAAAGCTTTAATGCTGATGCTTTTTGTGGTCCTTTTTATGCCCTCAGTTATTTTTAATTATTTTCGCGATTTTTTTATATTTATCAAAAAACCGACTGCCCAATCTGAACGCTTATTTTTTTTCTCAAATGATTTGATGGAGTCTTTTCAATGGCTCAGGCAAAAGCCTTCGGGCAAGGTTGTTTTGGCATCAGATATTCCTTCAAAGTTTATTCCGGGATTTTCCGGCAAGACGGTGTATTTTGCCCATCCTCACGAAACTATTTATTTTCATTCCAAAGCAGTTTGGGTATTTTGGTTTTTTAGCGACAATGGGAATAGTAGTGCAAAAAAACGCTTTTTAAGCGAGCAGGGAATTGATTATATTTTATTTAGCGACTACGAGAAAGAGATAGGTAATTTTGATTTAGCCGCTGAGGATTATTTGGAATTGGTTTTTGATTCGCCTAATTCAAAGATATATCAAGTAATTAAGGATTAATAAGGCTTATTTCTGGGCCAATTAGTTTTTGTTTATCTATTACTCCGTTTGTCCCGCGGATTTTATTAATTTCTATTCCACCTTCTTCTATTTTTATAAGTTGAATTTTTAAACCGGTGTTATCTTCCCGGATTTTTTTTTGGAAAACGGGCCAATAGCTTGTTTTGATTATACCTTCCAAGCCGGTTATGCCGTAAGTAAAAGGGTATATTTTTTTTTCATTATCCGTAATGAATTCAATTTGGTAAAGATCAAAAGATTTTTTTACATTCCAAAACATATCCAAGCCATTTTCTATTATATTAAAGCCTATAAGTGTTATTTCCGGCGAAATTATGGTGTTTAAAAAATTATCAATTTGAGGGTATTTATTATAAGATTCAATTAATTTAATTGATTTTTTTTGATTTTTTTGATAAAGGGCAAGATTGTCTTTAATTTGAATCAAGCCAAAATTTTCCAG
Source organism: uncultured Gammaproteobacteria bacterium (assembly GCA_964497245.1). Classification (GTDB taxonomy): domain Bacteria; phylum Patescibacteriota; class Patescibacteriia; order Buchananbacterales; family UBA6539; genus CAZCCC01. The sequence goes on from CAZCCC010000009.1 coordinate 24,845, forward strand.
CTTGTTTGGCCAGGCATTAAGGGCGATTTGAAATTGTTTTTTATAAAAGGAGTTGCTTTCATATTGAAGTTGATAAGATATAAAATCATTATAATCAAATAAAATATATTCAATATCAGAAGGCATTGGGTAGTCTTTTTTTAAAAATTGTTGTTTTTCCAAAAAAATATAGTTTAAAGAGTAAATGTTTGGCCGCGATGATAAATTGGCAAGTATGCCATAACTTGCGGCAACCGAAGATTTCTTTGGAATTATGGATATAAAATCTTTTTTTATCTGAGATGAATCGTTTGACGCAAAGAATTGCTGGAAAAAACCCAAGGCAGGACCCAAAATAAAAAAAGAATAAAACATTGAAGCAATAACTATTAATAAAAGCAACTGCTTGTGTTTTTTAAAGAAGCAGACAATATTATTTTTTGATTCTTTTTCAATATAAATTTTTTGTAAAGAGAAAATAAAAGAAATGAATAATGCCGGTAGAAAAAGGCTGCAATAGTGAGTTTGAAGGAGTATGTATGATGCGCCCGATGTGGCAAGAGAAAATTGCAAAAAAATCGGCAGAAGAAGCAAAAGATTTGTTGGCGATAGAATATTTAAAAAAGCAAATGGAATAAATAAAACAAAAATAAAAAAAATATTTTTTATACTAAATAGCTTTAACAATACAAGCCAAGGCTTCAAAAAAATATTTTTTAGTATTTCCAGCGGAGTAGCGCCAAGCCACGAGTAATAAATCAAAAATTTATAATTTCCTTGCGGTGCAAAAAAATTCACGATACTTAATGAAACAAAAAAATAAAAAATACTCAAAATAATCGGTAAAGTCAGCCATTTTGTTTTTCTTTTTTGAATAAAGGCAAGCGAACAAAACATAAGAACAACAAGTGCAATATCTTCCCTGGCAAGCATTGCCATTAAACAAAATATCAGGAATAAAATAAATTTTTCTTTTTGGTAAAAATAAAAAGCCCAGAATACAAAAAATGCGGCAAAAGGAAGGAAGCTGAATTCAAACAGGTTTATGTTATGGACAAAGGGATTTGCCAGCCAGGCAAAGGATAAAAATAGCGCCCAGCCGCCGTTTAATTTTTCTCCGGCAATTAAAAATATTGGCCAGGCGCAAAGAGCTAAAATAACAGTTTGAAAAATAAGTAAAGTTTGAGGTTCTTGGTAAAAGTAATATAAAGGTAGTAGCAAGAATAGAATTGGGCTGAAGTGGTCGCCTAAATAGCTTGGTGGATGAATACTTGATACAAAAAAATCGCCATTGGCAGAGTTATAAAAAACCTGATTTATTATTGCCAGATCCATTGCGTTATATTGAAAGTTGTAGTATTTCCAAAGACTGAGAAATGAAAAAATAAAAATATAGGAAAATATCAAAATGATTAAAAAAAGTTTGGGCTTACCAACGGCTGAATTGATAGCTGAGTTAAAATTTTGTTTTAAATTTTTTTTAAATTTATTAAACATTATTATTTACAAAAAAACGCCTTTGTTGTCCGAGGCGTTTTTTTAATTGAATTATCTTAATCCGGATTTTGCCACCCCGGTTGCTATTAAAAGATTGCTGATTACAAAATAAGTGATAGCATAGGCAGCAAGGACAATTGCCGCCCCGATTACTGCGGCAACCATTGTTTTTTTAGCATTGCTGATTTTTTCTTCATTGCCGGCCGAAGTCATCCACATGAAACCAGCATAAAGAATTAGTATTAGAAAAATAATTCCCAAAAATCCCAAAATAATCCTAATAACGTCGGCAATTGCTTTGGCAAAAGTTTTTTCATCAACTTTTGAGCCGGGCGAATAAATATCTTCAATCGGTTCAAGTTGCTGCTTGATATCCCGATTAATGTTGGATTGGCCGTAGGTTGGCATGGGAATTAGGACAAAATAAAACAGGCTTGTAATTACTGCTAAGAGCATAAATTTTGAAAGGTTTTTTTTCATAATTTTTTAAAAAAGTTTAAGCTAAATAAATTATAGCACACTTTTTAAAAAAAATTTATACTTGACATAATTTATAAAATGTAGTAATAAATAATATTGGTTTAAAAGTGAATTATTGTTAAATTTTAGCCTAAATCGGCTGAAAATTCACTTTTACAATAAAAGGAAAAAGGAAATGAAGAAGTTAATGGCAGTATTGGTGATTTTGTTTTTTTTGAGTTCGGGGTGTATGACTTACAGCGAGACTGTGACATCGGGCTGGAAGACGAGAACGTACGATAATGAAATGTATATTGCCCGTTCTCGTCATAGGCACCGCTATGTTCAGCCGCTTGAGCCCGGTCAGCCGGTTGCTTTTATCAAAGAAGACCCTCAGGCTGAAATTTTTGACGACAGGGGATACAAGGACGGCTTGGTTTGCGTCTTTATCAATGATTCGCGGTATGAATTGCGAATTGTCATTGATGATCCGCATGGCCATCGATTTACTTTGCGTGTTCCGCCAAGCCGAAATGAATTTGAACTTTCCAGCCAAACATGGACAACCATTCCGGGTTGGCTGGAATTTCGGTTGGAAATGGGTCTACATCGTCTCAGGGCATTTAGGGACGGCTGGAGCACCCCCTATGTACAAGGCGAGTTTAGGGTGCGTTCTGACAAGACCTTCCACGTGGAGGTTGGCCAGATGCATTACTTTGGAGGTGCCCGCTTTGGCGATTAGCAGTTTTGTGTTGCAAAAATAAGAGGCAAACCGTTTTGGCCTGCCTCTTTTTTCTTTTTCTAAGTTTTTTAAGATCCGATAAAAGTTCCCCTGCTTCCTCCGCCGGTACCGGTTGTTGCACCAAGCATTTTATCAATTACAAATATGGTTATAGCATAAGCGAAAAGTATAATGGCTAAACCGATTATTGCTGAAATCATTATTTTTTTTGCTGTGCCAATTTTTTCTTCATTACCGGCCGAAGTCATCCACATAAAGCCGGCGTATATTATCAAAATTATAAAAATTACCCCCAAAAAAGACAAAAGCAATCTTATTCCAATAGCAGCTATTGAGCCAATGGTCACCGGCTTGGTATCAATTCCGGCCGCATTGGTAAATGATTTTGTCTGTTTCTCTAACTCAACCGGATCATTAATTGGTCGGTATGTGCCGGTTTGAGCGTTGCATACAGATATATTTAAAGCAAAAAATATCAGCAGTGAAAGTATTATTGTTATTTTTTTTGTCATATTATTTAGTGTCTAGTACAAGCGAGGTAACAGTATAATATATTGCCCATGCTCCAAAGATAATAAAAAGGCCGATTATTCCGTCCCTAATTGTATTTTTTGCCTTTGAAACTTTTTCTTCATTGCCGGCTGCAGTCATCCATAAAAAACCGCCGTATATAGTATAGATAAGAAAGATTACTCCAAGTAGAGAAAACACAGCCCTTACGGCAATTCCGGCAATTGCTGCCATACTGTATTGATTAGTTCCCTGATTATAGCCGGCTCCTTTGGCAGCATCGCTCATCATGCCGGTTATTCCTTTTGATCCAGCTGATCCGCTATTAGCACTATTTGTCCACGTTTCTGCTAAAATTGCTGAAGGCAAAATTAACAAGAAAAATATTGTCAGACAAGCAATTATTATTTTTGGAAATATTTTTTTATAGTTAATTGATTTCATATTACTTTTATTTATGATGCCGAATATCCGGTAGCTGTGACTATTTGATTAACAACAAAAAAAGCAATAGCATAGGCGCCGATAACTATTATCAGGCCGATAATGCTTGCTTTCAAGATATTTTTAGCTTTGGTTATTTGTTCTTCGTTTCCTGCTGCAGTCATCCATAAAAAACCGCCATATATTACCAAAAGCATAAATATGACACCAAGCAGGGAAAGCGCGCCTTTTATTATTTGACCGATAGTCTCGGCGAGATTCGGTTGTTTTTGAAAAGACGCCTTGTTGGCAAGCGTTTCTAGTTTGTTTGTCATATCAAGAGCTGAGATTTGACTTGCCGTATTTATAAAAATCATTGAAATAAACAGAAAAATGATTACTAATTTTAGATTTTTTTTCATATTTTTATCCGACAGCACTTTGCAGCCTAGAAACAACAAAATAGGTAATTGCGTACGAAGCCATTACTATAATCAAGCCTATTACTGCTGCTTTAATAATTTCTTTGGCGCTGTTAATTTCATCTTCACGGCCGGCGGCTAGCATCCATTTATAACCGCCATATATTATTAAAATCATAAATATTATTCCAAACAAGCTTAAAAAAGCATTAATCAACAGTCCGGCAATGCTTAAAGCTTTTGTTTCCGGGTCAGCTCCGCCGCTTGGCAAATTAAAATCTTTTATTGCTTTGGTCATTGATTCGGTAATATTTGCTGATGCCGTAACTGGAGCGGAAAAAATTGAAATAAGTAGCAAAAAAATTACCAAAGTAAGTGAAAAACTGACTATTTTTTTGATGTTTTTTTTATTCATAATTATTTTATGGCTTTGCCAATTTGAGTAAGAATGAATTCGGTGGCAATTCTGGATAGAAGTATGATGATTAAACCGATTACTATTTCTCTGGTAATTTTTTTTGCCCGATCAATCTGTTCCTGATTTCCTCTGGCTGTCATCCATAGGTAGCCGGCATAAATAAGACCTAAAAAGAATAAAATGGCAATAAAGGTAAGAAGCGAATTGATAATCAATATCAAGGCATCAACCAGAGTTTGATCTTTAACCGGACCATAGGCTTCGCTTACAGCGGTTTTTGCTCCGCCGGTAATTTTTTGTCCGATTGAAGTAGCGGCGGAAACAATCGTAATATTTACCAACAAAATCAATAATATTGAAATTGCCAAAATTTTATTTATTTTTTTAAGCATTCATTTATGAAGGGTAAATTGATTTTCCTAAATAGAAAAGTGCTAATTCAACTATTAGCCGAGCGCCGATTATAATTGCCAAGCCGATTACTGCCTGGATGATCCAAGTTTTTGCTCGGTTTACCTGTTCTTCATTTCCCCGAGCCGTCATCCATAAAAAGCCGTTATAAATTATCAATATCACGAAAAGGGCGCTCATTATTATAACCATACCATTTATGTATATTGCCCAAGATTCGGCGAATGTTTTTTTTGGTGCTCCGCTGCCTCCTTGAGGATAGCCGGCTTCTTTTCCGGTTGAAGTAAAACCTTTTATTATTTCCGAATAGGTGCCAGCCAAAGCGGTTTGAATAAACAAAAAATTCATAATAAATACAGAGAGTAGCATTTTAATTTTCTTTTTGGAAAAAGTCATTTAACCGCCCACTGCTGCTTTTAAGGCAGATAATATCGTAAATACTAAAACATAAGCCAAAAAAACCACTATCATCCCGTTTATTCCATTAATCACCCAAGCTTTTGCTTTGCCGACTTTTTCTTCATTTCCTCCGGCAGTCATCCACATATAGCCGCCAATCAAAACAACAGTTAAAAAAACCACTCCTAAAATGCCAAAAAAGTAATTAATCGCCCGTCCAAGCATTGCCGGCAAGTCTGTTTCAGTTGACACTCCGGCTTTTTTTGCGGTAATATCCAGTCCCACCTTAACAGGAGATTGGGCTAAAATAAGTTGAGGCAATATTAAAAAAATCCAAAAGCAGATTAACCCGCTTATTATTTTTTTAAAATTTAAATTCATTTTTTTTAAATAAGATGAAGTCCTGCTTAGCCATTAATCATATTTAAATAATTAATGGCTAAAGGGGACTTCTGTCCCCTTTATTATAGGAATTTCTTTAAGTTGCGCCGGTTGCAGTCATTAATTGAGTAATAACGAATGAAGCCAATGCGTAGGAAATAAAGATGATTACCAAACCGATTATGCCGGCGGTAATAACTTTTTTTGCTTCACCAACTTTTTCTTCACTTCCTCCGGAAGTAAGCCAACGAAAACCGCCCCACAGAATAATTATAATCGCTAAAATACCCAAGAAACCAAGTAAAACATTAACCACAGTCATTATCCCTTCACGAATATCTTTTGTTCCCAGCCCTGTGTGAGTGCCATATTCTAAACCGACATTTAATGTTGCTCCCAAAGCCGGTAATGCAGTTAAAGCAAAAATTGCTGTAAAGATTGTTAAAATTGTAAGTTTTTTCATTTTTTCACCCCCTTTCTTTTTTTAATATATGTAAATTTATTATAACAAATATATTTTGTTAATGTCAATTTAATTTTTTATTGGTGACGCCAAGTAAGTGAGTAACGCTTGTTTAGTAATTAATATTTTTTAGTATAAATTTTAATTAATTTGATTGGTTTAAAAAATTTATATAATTTGGAAATTTAGCTGTAATTTTATTTTATATTGCGGGGTTCTTCAAAAGCCGGCCGGCCGAAAATAAGGGCATTACCTCCGACATCTCCTTTGGTTAAAGCTAAAATTATGACATTTATAATCATCCAGGCTCCTAATACCAAGATTATGCCGATTACTGCCGCCTGAAGTATTGCTTTTCCTTTTTGGATACTCTCCTGGTTTCCGGCTGAAACAATAAACATTAATCCGCCCACGGTAAACATAAGAAGTGCAACACTGCCAGTCATTGCCACAATTAACGAAGAGGCATTGACTACAACCTCAAGCATCTGTGTAAGTCCGCATTCGTTTACATCTCCAGCGGCTCTAGTGCAGCTTTCTGGAATCAGTGGCCGGCCGATTATTGTTTCTACGACGCTTTTGGCGGAAACAGGAGTTGCTAAAGAAAATAAAAAGCAGGCAGTTATTAGGAAAAAAGTGATTTTTATTGGGTTATTCATATTTTTTAAATTTTTAATAACCGAGTTCAGTGAAGGTTTGTTGGATTTTTTGAACGGCGATATCAATTGCATTGCGCGGTTCAGCTCCATTGTTTATGGATTCAATCATTTCAATGAAACTGTTTTCCACCACTTCAGGATTATTTCCATAGTACCAATTTTTGGCAGTAAGCAGCTGTTCGGCAAAAATTTTCAAATCGTCGTTTTTAATTTGAGATTCAATTAGCCCTCTTAAAGCAGTTGGCCTTAAAGTTTTGTTCAGATATTTTTCCGCTTCAATTTCATTTGTCGTTGCAAATTGCAAAAAGTCCCATGCTTCGTTTATATTTTTGCTTTTTTTGGAAACCGTATGGACCCAGTAGTTTGCAAAGTTAATTTCCGGTCGGCCTTCAATCTGCGGCATTTTAGAAACGCCGTAATTTAATTTTCCCTGCCGCCTTAATTCCAAATAAGGAATATGATAATTATAACCGAAAATCATCGCGGTTTTTCCTTGGGCAAAAGCGTCAATTGAATCGGGAAAATTTTTATTCCAAGTGTAGACTTCTTTTCCGGGATTGGCAAAATCAGTATAAAATCTTACGGCTTCCTGCCCCGGATTGTAGGTTCTGTCAGTAAATCCCGGAGGAATAACATTAAAAATAACGCTTCTTCCATCAGTCATCTGAGCGCCGTTTTGCATCATTAATAAAGATATTATATCAGGGCTACTATTCACATTTCTGCCGGTTCCAAGAGCAATTCCCGATTGTATCAGCTGTCCTTCATTATTTTGGAAAGCGAGCCTTTTGATATTTTCCTGTATCGCAACCCAACTGTTTGGTGGAAGAGGTATGCCGGCATTGTTTAATAAATCCCGATTGTAAAATAGGACCAAGGTGTCAACACTTAATGGCAATCCGTATATTTTATCATTTATTACCACATCACCATAAACAACATCAACAAATTTATTTCTCAGCTGTTGTGGGGTAATGCTGTTATTCTCACGGATATCAATGACTTTTTCTTCTTTTATTCCCAGGGCTCTTTGAGTAATTTCAAAAGCCATTCTGGTTTTGGCCGGCAAGGGTTCAATTTTTGAGAGATGCTTTCTTATAGCAGTATTTCTTAAAGAAAATATATCAGGTCCTCTGTCTTCGGCAAGAGCGTCAATTAATTCTTTTTCAAATTCATCAGCCCTTAACTGACGATAGCTTATTTTTATATGCGGATGAGCTGAAGTATATGATGAAATAATTTCTTGAAATGATGCCGATGTATCATAAACTCCCCACCAGCTTAGTTCCACCGGCTTTAGAAGTTCTTTTTGGGATGGAGTGATAAATTTACAGCGGAAGCCTCCGGTTATAATCAGGGAAGTGATGATTATTGAAATTATTATTTTTGATTTGAAGTTTTTATTAATCCCGTTTGGTTTCATATATTGTTTTTTAAAAATTTTTTGAAATTTTTTCCGACTTCTTTATCTTTTAAACCGAATTCAACATTGGCTTTAAGCCAGCCAAGTTTTGAACCAAGATCAAAAATTTCTCCATCAATTATTTTTGCATAGATTGGTCTTTTTTTCATCAAATTGGCGATTGCATCAACCAGCCAAAGTTCATTGCCTTTGCCGATTCTGGTTTTTTCTAAAACATCAAAAATGTCAGGAGTAAGGATGTAGCCACCCAAAGAGGCAATCCTGCTTTTTGCCATTTTTGGACCTGGTTTTTCAACTATTGATTTGACTTGGTATAGATCTTTTTCAATTTTTATTCCTTCAATAATCCCGTATTTTTTTGTTCCCTCTAAATTGGTTTGACGGGCGGTAATTACCGGATCGCCGTATTTTTCATAAACTTCCATAAGTTGCTTTATCTGGGGAATTTTACATTGCCAGATATCATCGCCCCAGACAACAGCAAAAGGCTCATCGCCGATTATTTTTTTTGCGTTTAGAATCGGTGTTCCATTGCCATAAGGTCCTTTTTGGCGGATATAAATAAAGTTAGCCATTTCGGCTACTTCTTTTATTTGTTTATAATAACTTATTTTCCCTGCTTTATTTAAGGTTTCTTCCAAAATTTCATTACGGTCAAAATGGTCTTCAATTGCTCTTTTGGTTGACCCTGTGACTAATATAACATCGGTTATTCCAGCTCTAACCGCTTCTTCAACAATATATTGGATAATTGGTTTATCAACAACAGGAAGCATTTCTTTTGGCTGGGCTTTTGTTGCTGGAAGAAAGCGGGTGCCAAGTCCGGCAACCGGAATGACTACTTTTCTTATTTTAGACATAAATGCGATGCTAATTATGAATACATGCAAATAATTCGTATATTGGTATCTGTTTAATTATAACAAAAAAATCAACAGTTGTAAAAATAAATTGATTGTGTTAATTTTAAGCTAATAATATGAGTTTTTATGAACGAAAGAGGGCAAATAATTATCAGTGATTCTAATTTGGAAAATACTCATGATTTCCAACGTGAATTTCCCAGGCTTTCCGGTTTGCCGGAAAGCGTAAGAGATGCTTTTTTGGAATTGCCGGTTGAAATTCAAGAAAGGATTTTTCCGGCTGAAAGTAGCAAAGAGGAATCAAGCGAATGGTCAGAGCCGAAAAGGCGTCTGGAAGAGATTGTTTCTTGCCTTAGCGTTGAGGATAGAGAAAGATTTTTAATGTCTTGTTTTTCAGAATTATTCAGTTCGGCAGGGTTTAAGGATATTTTTCATAAATTGGACATGGATTTTTTGCTTGCCGAGATTTTTCGTTTTTTGGAAATCATTTGGAAAAATCGCGGTAAGCGCGGAGAGGAAATTGAAGTTTTTAATCAAGAATATTACGATGATTTCTTACGAAAAAAAGAGGATCTAATTGACGAGCTTGGATCTAAAAAGGCGGAAATTGATGCAATGAAACTAAGTATTGAAAAAACTCGCAGGAAAAAAAGATTGACTGAACAAAAGAATCAACAACTTGGATTGTTAAATAACGAATTAGCAGAAATTGAAAATAGGAACAAGAATTTTGACAATGAAAATAGCAACAGCAGTTATGATCGTCTTTATTGGCGCGGTGTTTTAGACAGGCAAAAAAAAGAAAAAGAGTGGACAGAAGGTTTGACTGTTGTTGCTGAATATTATGATGCTGATGAATTTGCCGTAGCATCAGCCAAAGCATTTGAAGAACTTTTTAGCCAAGAGGTTCATGTTGCTGAAGGGAATCCGACAATCAGGCCGGTAAGTAAGGCTTTTTTAGAAAAAGCCAAAGCCGTCACCAGAATAATTAGTGATTCTGTGGAAAATTGGCATTTAACACATGGGAATGAAGCCAGTTATAAAACTCCGGTTATTTTGAAAAATGAAAGCAAAATAGCCAGAGTAATAGACTATTTAAAATCAGTCATGGAGTCTTATCTTAGGCAAAAAAATCATTATCAGCGACCGGAAGAAGAGCTTCTTGGCGAATTGCGACAAATGGAAGTATGCCTGCGGGTTTTAAAAAAGGGTTCAGAGAAAGTATTATAATTAGAAATTCATAACCGGGCATAATTTTGAGGCGACGATTTATGCAGCGCCAAATGGAGAGGTGGCCGAGTGGTTTAAGGCGACGGTCTCGAACACCGTTTTCCCGAAAGGGATCGCAGGTTCAAATCCTGTCCTCTCCGCCAATTTAGAATTTCAGAATTTTCGGAAGTTTTACGCACCTGCGGTGCGGTCGCACCGCCTGCGGGCGGAACGAAAAAGGCTGAATTTGCAAAGATTTGCAACGCTCCGCGTGACGAAAAGGAAATGTTTTGGTTTGCCGTAGCGGAGCGGGGGCAAGCGGAAACGCACCTCACTATTCTGGATTTTGTTCAAAAAAAGTTAGAATTTCAACCAAAAGGTAACTTTTGGCGCTGGATTTGAAATATATTGTTTAAAAAGATAATATATTTACTGGTTTTTAATTGTTGAAATAGCATAATATAAATATGACAAAAATCACTTACTTTGTTCACGGAACAACTGTTGATAACGAAAATAAAATATCTTCCGGTTGGCATGATGTTGAATTGTCTGAACTGGGAATTCAGCAGTCTAAAGAATTGTGGAATAAAATTAAAGGAAAATATTTTGACGTTGTTTTTTGCTCTGATTTAAAACGGGCTATTGATTCTGCAGAATTAACTTTTAAAGATAAAGTGAAAATAATTTCAGATAAAAGATTAAGAGAGTGTAATTATGGGGAATATAATGGCTTAGCATCAGAAATTGTCGAACCAATGCAGGAAGAAAACATTGAGAAAAGTTTTTTAGGCGGTGAATCTTGTAATGATGTAAAAATCAGAGTTAATGATTTTTTACATTATCTTAAGGAAAATTATGATGGGAAGTCTGTTGCCGTTGTTGCTCATAAAGTTCCCCAATTGGCGCTGGATGTTTTAATAAAAAATAAAAAATGGAAGCAAGCTTTTGCTGAAGATTGACGGAAAAGGAAAGCATGGCAGCCGGGATGGGAATACAAGCTATGATTAAAGATATTGTTGTTAGAAAGTCCAAAATTAATAAAAAAGGAGTTTTTGCTTCAAGAAATTTTAAGAAAGGTGAGGTTATTTTAAGGTGGAACCCTAAAATTCTAGATAAATATGAAATTGGTAAATTAAAAAATAATCAAAAACATTATCTCTACAAAACTGGAAAAAAATAAATATTTTTTAATGCAGTCTCCGGAGAAATTCGTTAATCATTCCTGCCAAGCAAACACAAAAGTTAAAAATGGCTGCGATATTGCAATTAAAAATATCAAAAAAGGCGAAGAGATAACCGCTGATTATGGAAAAGAAATTTCAGTTTCATTCATCTGTCGATGCGGGCATAAAAATTGTCGAGGCATAATAAACTAAAAAAAACCTTATCAGGTATTAATCAGTTAATTAATTTTACTGTTGTGTTAGGTTCTAGAAAAAAAAGTTGAAAATAAATAATTTAGACATTACAAGTGGAGAATTTTAAAAAATGAAAACAAAAATTATTAAAATAAATCCCAATAATCCGGAATCTGCCAAAATTAAAATCGCCGCTGATATTATAAAGAAAGGCGGATTGGTTGTTTTTCCGACCGAAACTGTTTATGGGTTAGGAGCAAACGGCCTGAATAAAAAAGCAATTAAAAAAATATTTACTGCCAAAGGTAGACCGCAGGACAACCCTTTGATTATACATATTGCTGAAATAAAGCAGCTTGATTCTTTGGTTTTAGAAATTCCTTTAAAGGCTAAAAGATTGATTTCAAGGTATTGGCCGGGGCCGCTTACTTTAATATTAAAAAAATCAAGATTAGTTTCTGGTTTGGTGACTTCCGGACTTGATACTGTTGCCGTTAGAATGCCTAAAAATAAAATTGCAATTGAATTAATTAAAAAATCTAAATGTCCGATAGTGGCGCCTTCAGCTAATATTTCAGGAAGGCCAAGTCCGACTAAAGCCAGTCACGCAATAGACGACCTCTTTGGTAAGGTGGGGGCAATAATTGAAGGTGGTAAAACATCTATTGGTATAGAATCAACCGTGCTGGACCTTTCCGGAAAAGAGCCGGTAATTTTAAGGCCGGGTATGATTTCCAGAAAGCAAATCCAAAAAACAATAGGAGCGGTTAAAGTTTGCAATAAAACAGAAATAAACCAAGTTGCCAAATCTCCCGGAATGAAATATATACATTATTGTCCAAAAGCAAAAGTTATTTTAGTGATGTCTAAAAGTTATAAGAAAAAAATAGAAAAATTATTAATAAATTTAAATGCCGGAGTAATTTGTATAAACCGTCAAAACAAATATAAAGCAGATAGTATATTTGTCGGTTCAAATGCCAAATCAGTAGCGAAAAATTTATTTTCCGCTTACCGCAAATTTGATAAAATGGGAAAAGAAATTATTATAGTTGAACCAATCGGAAAAAACCATGAATGGGAAGCAGTAAAAAACAGATTAATGAAATCAGCCTCAAAAATAGTCAATTAAAATTTAGCACTTAAATTATGTCAAAATTAAAAATAGGAATTTATAAACATTATAAGGGCCAAAAGTATAAAGTTATTTGCCTGGCCAGGCATAGCGAAACTTTAGAAGAGCTTGTTGTTTATGAAGCCCTTTATGAAAATAAAATTTCCAAATTCTGGGTTCGGCCAAAAGAAATATTTTTAGCTAAAGTAGAAATAGACGGCAAAAAAATTAAGCGTTTTAAATTTTTAGAAAAATAAATAAATTATCAATTTTTTATAAATCAATATCTAATTATGGTGGAAGTAAAAATTTTAATAGAAGGGTTTACCAGCGCTGACAACGGCCAAGGATTAACTTGTCCGACCATTACTTTAATCCGTGATAAGGATATTATTATGGTGGTTGACCCGGGAGTTTTGGAAAGCCAACAGGTTTTAGTTGACGCCTTAAGTAAAGAAGGTCTTAAAGTTTCTGATATTACCCATGTTTTCATTACCCACTCGCATATTGATCATTATCGCAATATTGGTATGTTTCCTTTGGCAAAAACCGTTGAATATTATGGGGTTTGGCAGGGTCAAAAAGCTTACAATTGGAATGAGCAATTCAGCAGTAATTTAAAAATTATAAAAACTCCCGGACACAGTTATGACAGCTTAAGTCTTTTGGTTGAAACAGAATTAGGAAAAATAGCCGTTGTCGGAGATGTTTTTTGGAAAGAAGATGAACCAAAACAAGATCCTTACGCCAGTGACAAAAAGGAATTAAAAAAAAGCCGGGAAAAAATTTTGGCTTTGTCTGATTATGTTGTCCCTGGACACGGCTTTATGTTTAAAGTGAAAAAAGATTGATTGTAAAAAATGTAATTATATAAAAAAAGAGGCTTAATGCCTCCTTTTTTGTCTATGTAGTTTAGTTAATTGAAAGAAAATATATCATCAATTTCAGATTTTTGCGATTCGAAAATTGATTTTTTAATTTTATTGTCTAAATTAAGGCAGATGCATCCCGGTTCTATTTCTCGGACAAAAAGTCTGCCTTCATCCCAAGTCAGCGGATAGATTCTGCAAGTTGAAGGAATCATACGTCTTGGCAGTTTTTTTTCCACAACCAATTTGATAATTTCACAACCCCGCTTTGGTGAAACGCGGAAGATACAGGTGTTATTTTTTGTTTTAGTGGCAATACCTTTACCTCCTAAAAAATCAGTATCTTTAAGCCATTCTTTTTCAAAACACTCAGAAATTTTTTGGCCTATGCGTTTTTCCAATTCATCTTTATTTTCTATTATCAAATCATAAGCTTCTTTGTCTATGTCTGCGCCCTCCCAGCAGCAGGTTCCGCCCAAACCATTGACGCCGCAATGGCAATGTAGGCATGAATCAAATGGACCTGTTGGAAATCCCGGCTGCTTATATACCTTCTTATCAATTTTATTAATTTTTATCTTGTTCATTTTTTCTTGAAATTCAATCAATCAACTCTTATTTGCCTGTGCCATTCTTGATTGCCATTTAAAAATACTTGTATGTTTTTGTCCAAAAGCTTAAGTTGAAAATTTAATGTATGAACACCTTGTCTTATTTTAAGCGGATTTAATGTAAATTTAAATTCTCCGATTTCCCCAGGTTCAATGGTTGACTTATTAATAGGAACGGCAGCGACTTCTTGCCTTACCCAGTCTTTTGGATCATAAAAAAGACTTGGTGTTCCGTCAAGGTTATAAATTTCCAAAGCAGTCCTTCGGGAAAGCCAGGCGGTATCAGAACTTGTATTTTTTATTTTCATGGTAATTGAAATCGGCTGCCAAATATTTTTTACCGCAATTGGAATATTGTGTTCAATAATTTGGGCGGAAACTCCGCTTCTGACAACTATTGCCTTTCCAACTGTTGTTATTTTTTCCATCCGACCATTGTTGTCGTAGTAAAGGCTGAAATCTTGGACTAGCAGTCCGGTTTTGTCGGTTGGTGATGCTATATCAAAAGTAAAAGTTGCAATTTGGCTTGATGAAACATTTTTTTGGTCAAAATTTATTTTTTCCGAAACACCAAAGCTACTTGATTCTTTGCCTCGGTCTGACATTTTTAGCAGAACATTTCCTTTCTGCCACAAAGCGCTGCCGGTATTTTTAAATTGAACGGCTATTGTTTGATTTGAGCCGCTTGCAGTAACAAGTCTTTCCGGAGTAATAGATTCAAAAACCGCTTGGTAATTGCCAACAGAAGGAGGATTTACAGCTGTTGGTGGTGCCGGCCTTGTTATATCGCTATCCTTTATAGTGTCGTCAATGTAGTCAATTACTTCGCCGGCGGCATGAATTTGCAAAAGCTGGCTTGAAATTTTTAAGGCACTGTTTTTTTTGTCAATTCCGAAAATTCGGTTGAAAATTTCCGTATCTTCAATTCTCATTCTTTTGCCGTTTGATATAAGGAAATATCTGCCGCTATTTTCAACAAAAGTACCATCTTTTAGCCTTACCGGAGTTCCTCTTAAATAACCTTCCAGAGTGCTGCTGTTTATTGTTTCCGGAACTTGAGAATTAAATCGTTGTTGCCAGACAACTAAGTCAACTTCCCGTCTGATATTATCTTTTATTTGCCAGATTTTTCCGCCTTCATCTCTAAACAGCTTGCCTTGGGGATATATTGATGAAGCGGAAATATGAGGGCCATCTCCATAGGCCAGCAATTTATCAAAGGAAACAGTTGGTATTTGCTGGGCAGAAACCGCAATCCGGAAATCAGAGAGGAGAGCTAGCGCGTTATTGTCAATAATCGGCCTTTTTAAGCCTTCTGCTATCAGGTATATTTGACTTGAAGAATTTTCTTTCACTAAAGAATTTTCAGCGAAATAAATTTTTGGGCCGTCAGGATAGGATAAAGCAGCTTTGCTGGAAACGTTTATTGCGTCATTTTCTTTATAATCATTTAAAAATAATTCTTTGGAAGCGAATTCGTATTTTTTATTATTTTTTATCAGCCAATATCTTCCGCCGTGGGTGATTATCTGGCCGTCTAAAAATTTTTGCTCTGAAAAGTAGCGATGCCAGATCCGCCAAAATAATTTATTTGCTCCAAACTGAAAATTTATTCCCAACTCGGGAGCATGTCCGACATACGGAGTATAGATGTAAAGATTTGCAGTTGCTTGATTTAACGGAGTTACATTGTAGCCGTCAACGGTTTTTGTTGTTTGGCCGACTCGGAAAGAGAACTGTCCGGCTCTTTGCCGGTATATGTCTTGAGTCGCTGCTGCCGCTAAAACTTGATTATAAAATCCTTTATGTCTTTCATTACATGTTCCTCCAAAGCAGCTATAGCCTGTTGCCCAGTCAATCGCTTTTTCAGTTGCATTGCTTTTGCTTATTAAGCCCTGCTCTTTTTCCAGTGTTGTTAAAAGGAATTTCGGGTTTATTGAATATTTTTGACCCACTTCCCAAATTATTTCTGAAGCTTTCTTATTAACGCCTTCAATCTCTTGTTCGTATTGACTCAAAACGCTGTTTTTTCTTTCTAAAAAAGTTTGGATTGCTGCCCTGCTGAGAGAATCTTTATCCGAAAGTTCTTGATCAGTTATTATGTTATTTGGGTCAAAAATTCTGCCAGCATAAACCGATGACAAAGGAAAAAATGAAATAAAAATAAAAAGAACTAAGATTATCTTACTTAGTTTTTGTAGATTTTTTTTAATTGTTTTTATTTTTATTTTTTTGGAAAAAATCGTCATATCCATAATTTTATTTCTATATTCATTTTATCATATTATTATCTTTTTGTAAATCCCTTAAAATTGGGTATAATAAAGTAAATGGAACAAGGTATAATGAAATTATAGCTAAATCATA
>CAZCCC010000010.1:0-41009 GCA_964497245.1 uncultured Gammaproteobacteria bacterium
GCATTATTGGCGCTTCGCGCCAAATATGTTGCGTTAGATTCTAGACTGAAACTTAGGTATATTATTTGATTTTTTAAATTTTTTTGTTTTTTAATGGAAATTCAATTAGTTAGCCTTTTTGGATAATATTTCATTAATTATAGTATAACAAAAAACCGCTCTAAAATCGAGGGTATACTTTTGGATAATTATTTAACCCAAAAATCCGGTTGTCGACAAATAAATAACCAGCTCAGGCTTTAAGATTCTTATTTGAGAAATCTTGCGATTCTTGATTTTTTTTAATAAGGATTTCATAAATTCGAATCAAAGCTAAAAAAATGCTAAGAACCATTGGGCCCAATAAAAAACCAACGGCGCCAAAAGTAACTAAGCCGCCAAAAACAGCAAATAAAATTAATAGCGGATGAATATGATTTCCCCGACTATAAAAATAAGGTAATAAAATATTATTAACCAATCCGACAAACAAGATACTCAAAACCGCCAAGCCGGCCGCCGCCAATATTCTGCCGGAAAAAAATAAATACAGAGTCGCCGGTATAGTAATAAGCCAGGTTCCGACTCCAGGAGCAGCAGACAATAGCGCGGCAAGCATTCCCCAAAGCATAAAGTTTGGGATACCAAAAATAAAAAAAGAAATACTTACTAATAATCCCTGTATCAAAGCAATAAGCAATGTGCCTACTACTACCGCATTAACAGTCTGATAGAGACTGCTGAATATTGCTTTATTGTGTTCCTTTTCAAGCGGACTTAGTCGGATTAGCCAATCTTTAAATTTCTCTCCATCTCTTAAAAAAAAGTAAAAGGAAATTAAAGTCAGCAATATTCCTAAGATTATTTCAATCGTACCGGAAAAAATACGAGTGAAATTTTTGGCCATCCAGCCGACAACCAATTTTGCGTATATGTCTATTTCAAAAGACAAATTTAAATTAGGAACAACAATTTGGATATATTCTTCAACGGTCGGGGGCAGCTTCGGCAGATTAAGTTCTGAAGATACTGATAGTAAACGATAAATTGAAAGCAATTCGTTCAAAATTTGTCTTCCAATAACTAACAATGGCGCAATTATTAAAATCAACACCAAAACAATGACTATCAGAGAGGAAAGACTCTCATTACCTCTGAATATTTTAAGTATACTCTTATACCAAGGATATATCGCTATTGAAAGTATGCCCGAAATTGTAATAATTGTTAAAAAAGGCCTAAAAATAATGATTAATGAGACTAAAGAAATTAAAAAAAATATGGAAAAAAAGTATATTTGAAGCTTATTCATTTGTTCAAAATTTTTTGCCAACATAAATATTATGTGTTAATTTCAAGCGATATTTACAGTGCCGGAAAAGTAAATAAGTATTAATTTATAATTACTCTATTTTGTATCTAGTCTCGGGGACAAAAATTTTTTGCCAGAGACTGATGCATTTTTTTTATTTATTACGATAATGCAGAACCCCGCCTACTCAAGCCAAATCTGGCGTCTACTGACGTTTCCGCTTGCACGTCAGTCATTTAGCCACAAACCTCGGGGACAGGGATTCGAACCCCGATTACCAGAGCCAGAATCTGGCGTCCTACCATTAGACGATCCCCGAGGTTTGCGGCTAAAAATATAATTTGTATTTTTTTATTCAACAAGCTGGCCGCCGAAAGTTTGCAATATATTATCCAAAGAACCCTGTTCGTTTTTAGATTCTGCCAAAGCCTCAATTTGCATATTTTTGTCGGGCAATTCTTTAACAACAACTGTTTTAACAAACAGCTGAATACCAAATATATCCTGTAAAACCTTTTCTAAAAGCTGTTTATTCTTTAAATCATTTATTCGCTGCTGGTGAAATTTATGCATTAAACAGATTTCCAAAGTCCCATCTTCATTAATCACGGAAGGCTGGGATATTTTCAAGGTGGATGCCAAACTGTGATTGTATTTTCTGAGGCATATTAAAACTTCTTGCCATTTGTCTTTTACCTGCCCGATGCTGAGTTTTACCCTGCTTATTGTCTTTTGTGGTTTTAGTTTATTTAAAACCGTTTTATCTTCCGGTATTGTATCCTTATTAGATTTATGTTCATTAATATCATCTTCTGCGGCATTGGATTTTTTAAAAAATCTGTCGGGTTCATTGCTGTCATCACAAATTATTTCTAAAACTGCCAATTCCAAAGGAAGTTGAATTATATTGGAAAATTTTAATTCCCGACTTCTTTTAATGAATATATCCAGCGTTTTTATTAAAAAATTCAAATTAAATATTGAAGATAATTCGCTGATTTTTTTCTGCAAATCATCATTAAAACCTACGGAAAATTCATCCAGCTGGTTGCTTATTTTTATTAGTATCATTTTTCTTAAAACCTCAATTACATCTGAGGTGAATTTTTCCATACTAATTCCGTCTTCAACCAATTGGTTTATTAAACTGATTGATAACGCTGGATCTTTTTTTACAAGATATTCGGCGAGTTTTAAGACTATGTAAAAATTAGAACGTGGCAAAACCAACTCTGCCTGTTCTATTGTTATTTCTTTTTCACCCAAAGACAAAATTTGACCCAGTAGACTTTCAGAATCGCGGATGCAGCCTTCTGAATAATAAGCCACACTTTCTAAAATTTCATTAGGCACTATTTTTTTTTCACTCCCTACTATCTGATTCAGTCTTTTAATTATTTCCTGCTGTGATACTTTGCGAAATTCAAAATGCTGACAGCGCGAAATTATAGTCTGAGGTACCTTATAAATTTCAGTTGTTGCCAGAATAAAAATTACATGAGAAGGTGGCTCTTCCAGAGTCTTTAAAAGAGCATTAAACGAGGAAATGGATAACATGTGGACTTCATCAATAATAAAAACTTTAAATTTCCTACTAGTCGGGGTAAAGCGTGAATTATTGATAATATTTTCCCTTACATTATCTACTCCGGTATGTGATGCAGCATCAATTTCAATAATATCCAATGATTTGCCGGCTAAAAATTCTCTACAAGAATCACATTTATCGCATGGCTCACTTTCATCTTTTTTTCTATTTAAGCAATTTACCGATTTAGCTATCAGTCTGGCAACCGTTGTTTTACCGACCCCCCTTGGTCCGGAAAAAAGATAGGCATGAGCAATTTTTCCGGTTTCAAGTTCGTTTTGAATTGTTACCTTAATATGATTTTGCCCGATCAAACTCTTAAAATTTTGAGGGCGATACTTTCTATATAATGTCAGGGTCATAATTTATAAATTAATTTAAAATCATGTCATATCCAGATTTATGATACTGTCCTTAAACAACAGAAAAACATTGCACATCATCCGCTTAAAATTTTAGCCTAATTTCCAAATTTAATCAAGGAAGTTAATTTTTTCTCCGATAACAAAAAATATGATTTTTTATACCCAATCCTGACTTTTTACCAACTTTTTTTGCTCAATTAAACAGTAATTCTACCCAAGTCACTCCCCTGTTGAGATTTATTTCTTGGCCTGATTTATTATAAAAATAGGTTCGGCCTCTTGATTTTTCCCAGTAACCTTCAATTTTCTTTCCATCTTGATATACTTCTGAGTTACCACCATTTTCAAGAAATATTTTAATTCTTCCATAATCATCAATAATTTTGTAAGCAGTTTTTTGTATAATAATATTTTTTGCCTCCAGGATAATGCCATTTTCTGTTTTATGAGGTTTTCCTGATAAATATCTTGTGTAGCTGTTATTTTTTTCGTCGTAGATATACTTAACTTGGTATGCCGGGTTTCTAAAAAAATTAACTTCAAATTCTTTCACTACCAACAAGGTGTCTTTTTCCGGATCATCATTTTTAAACTGCCAAGGATAAAAATTTGATTCAAAACTAATTTTTTTTGCATTAACTGCCTTTTTTATAAGATCCGCCGAAGTAAAAAGATTATGGGGCGCTTGTCTTTTTTTATCGCGCCAAAAATAAATTCCATCTGAAGAAATCTCATTAATGCTAAAAACTTCACTTTTTTTAACCATGTCCAGTGCTTCATTACTTCCGCCGGCATGTAAAAAGATAGGATCCCATTCCTGTGCCAATTCAATAAAAAATGGCCTGATTGATCTAATTGGTCCAATTTTTTTTGTCTCAATACTATAATCAAATAAAGCTAGAAATCTGGTAATATCTCCCTCAACTACGGTTTCATATATTATACTCGCATCCTCAAGACCGGCAGATGGACGGCTCTCAAAGTGATTTTCTATAATTATGGCAAAAGGCTTCAGGGCGGGATAATCTTTTTCTACCAATTTACCATCTAAAGGTCTGGAAAATTTTTGGGTTTGATTATGATAATTATTATTAAATTTAATATCAATATTTAAATCATCGACTGTTTTAAAATAAAAAAATAGAATAAATAAAAATGATAAAAAAGCTGCTACTGCCAAAATCAGCCAAGAATATTTTTTTTCTATTATTATTTTTCTCAATTTTTTAATTTTCATTGTCTAAAACAAAACTTCCTGTTAAAAAGGAAGTTTTGTAAAATTTCTTTATTTTTCCGCTGAATCGTTTTCAGCAGCTTTTTCTGTCTCTAAAGACTGCTCCGGTTTGTTGTCTTGCGGTTTTTCATCCAGCGTCTTGATTTCTTCTTCTGTTCTAGGTGTCTGAACCAAAACCACGGTTTCCTCAGGATTATTAAGTATTTTAATTCCCTTGGGAGGATTAATTGACGAAATGTGTATTGCGTCATCAAATGTCTTTAGTGATGAAATATTAACCTCAATTTCGTGAACCAAATCGCCAGGCAGACATTCAACATTGACTTTATCGGTATTGGTTACTAAAATACCACTTAATTCCTTGACTGCCGGTGATTCTCCAATAAATTTAAGTTCAATCTCAGCGGTTATCTTTTCATCCATTTTAATTTGAAGAAAATCAACATGAATGAATTGATTTGTCTTGGGATCAAGCTGATAGTCCTGAACCAAAACCTTGACCGAATCTTTCTTGTCAATATTTAAATCAATTAGTGAACTTTCGCCGGCTTTGGATAAAATCTTTTCGAAAGCTGAATAATTAATTGATAGGCTTATTGGTTCAACATTGTGTCCATAGAGTACTCCCGGAATAAAACCGCTTTCTCTAATTTTTTTTAATTTTTTATTTTTTTCCTTTCTAGATTCAGCTGCTAAGATATAATTTTGCTTTGTCATCTTTTTCCTATATTATTAATTTAGATGGCTTATTAAAGCTTTTTCTCTTCCTATAAATTGATGGAACTCCAAAACCTCATCATGACTGATTCCTTTTTGATCTTTAAATTTTAGAACTTCGTCTCCGTCTAAATCGGTTATCAGTCCAACCGAAGTGAGACCTAAATTATTACTTATCACCAGTGTTAAAACTGCCGATTGACAATTCCTGCATTTTACATAAAGAAGATGGTTTTCTTTTTTTTCCTCTAAAACTTTTGCTTCAATTGGATTATAACGAATATTACAAACAGGGCAATGGCTAATAAATGATTGCCCATCGTTTCCATTATTAAATAAACTAAAAAGCTTTTCTTTCATGAATACTAGTATACAAAAAATAATTAATTTAGTCAACCCCAATCAATAACTTTTATTTTTGATAATTATAGCCTGCACTATTCCGATTGAAGCCATACTGGAAACCAAAAAACTTCCACCATAGCTTAAAAAAGGCAAAGATATACCAGTTACCGGTAAAATTCCGATGTTCATTCCGACATTAATCATTAAATGACTGAAAAACACAGCTGAAAGGCCGATAATAAAAAATAAAGAAAAACCATCTTTGGTATTTTTAGCTGCTTTTACAAGCCGGAAAAAAATTATTGCCCAAAAAAATAAAATCAAACTTACTCCTAAAAAACCTAGCTCTTCGGCAATTACGGCAAATATAAAATCAGTTTGGCTGGCCGGAATAAACTTCAGTTGACTTTGCGAACCAAAACCAAGTCCTCGTCCAAAAATTTCTCCGGCTCCAATTGCTATCATTGCCTGCCTCACCTGATAGCCCCGACCATAAGGGTCGGCCTGAGGATCTAAAAATGTCATGATTCTATCCTTCTGATACTCCTTAAAAAATAAATTCCAACTTAGACTGAATACAATTACAGAAATTAAACCTAAAATTACAAGGTATCTTATTTTAACTTTTGCAAAAAGAATCATTGAGATCCATATAATAAAAAAAATCATTCCCGACCCGAAATCTGGCTGTAAAATAACCAAAAGAAACAGCACTCCTGCCGGAAAACCACTGATAATAAATTTTTTTAAATCTTCAATCGGCCCAAAATGGCTGCTTAGATACCATGACATAAATATTATTAGACAGATTTTTGCCATTTCTACCGGCTGAAAATTTACACCAAAAAATGAAAACCAGCCGGTTGTTCCGCTAATAGTTCTCCCTAAAAATAAAACCGCCACTAGAAACGCCACAGCAGCGGCAAAAATTAAATAACTATAATCGTGCAAAACCCGTGTGCCTGCCAGAGAAAAAAAAATCATGCATAAAAGACCAACAATGGCAAAAACAATCTGCTTCTTAAAGTTTATGAAATTAGGCTCGTCGGAACTGATTGCAATACTGTATATTGCAGCCAAACTAAAAAAAATCAAGAGAACTACTGCACCGAAAAGGATTAAATCAAAATTTTTAAGAGCGGCAAAATATTTTTTAAAGACCATAATAGATTATTTTTTCTCTCTAATGAAAGTAATTATATCCTGACCGACTTCCAGTCCGGATATTACCTGGATTAATCCCTCATCTCCTCTAAGTCCTAAAATTACCATCTTTGATACTGGCTGTCCATTTTCCAATATTTGAACTATTTTTTTACCATATTCATCTTTAACCGCCCTAAGTGGAATAATTAAAACATCTTTTTCTTCCGCTGTCTTAATATTTATATTAGCCGTCATTCCCGGTTTTATTTTACTGCTTAACTCAACCAATTCTTCAGACTGCTCATTGTTGAGTGCGACTGTTACTCTATAATACACAACATCTTGAATTTGTGTCTGGGCCGGATTGATAGTCACAACAGCTCCACTGAAAACATCGTTATCGGTAAAAGCATCAAAAGTAATATCGGCATAATCGCCAATGCTTAATTTAACTATATCTGATTCCGGTATATTAACTTCTATTTCGTAGATTTCGTCTGCTAACATTTTTATTACAGGCTCTGAAATACTAGTCTGTTCACCAATATCATAATTAACATCAGTAATAATTCCATCAATCGGCGATCTAATGATCGTTTCTTCGTATCTTTCTTGTGTAAGCTGAAGATCAATTATTGCTCTTCTTATTCTTGCTTCATACAGTTCTATATCTTCCGACCTGGCAGGGGCTTTTATCAAATCTAAATCAGCTTTTGATTTTTCCAGATTCCTTTGAGCAGAAGATATCGCACTATTTGCTGAATCTACTTTTGTCTTATATGTAAGTCTGATTTCATCAAGATCATTTTTAACCGACTGAATTGTACTTAAGCTTGAGTCATTTGCTATCCTCTCAGTATTTACTTCTGCCCGCAACGCTTCAAGTTCGCTTCTTGTCATAACCGATGTAATAATAACATCTTTAAGCAAGTCTGAAAGATCATTTAATATTTTGGAAGCGGCTGATAAAGCGGCTAGTGTTTTATCTAAAGCGTTATTAATATTCTCGTCAGTTGAATTAATACTTGCAATTCCGTAGGCTAACTGGGCACTATCTATTTTATTTATAACATTATTATATTGAGTATTTACTATACTATTTTCCAAGTTCGGATTCGTTGTTATTAAATTATTTCTGTCGCCTTTATAATTAATAGTATCGTAAACTTTCTGAATTGAAATATTAACTTTTGTTAAGGCAGTATTAATACTTAAGATTGAATTCTGCGTTTTATTTCTAATAGACTGACTATAAATACTCTCGGTATTTTCCAATTCAATTTTTGCATTTTTAAGGTCTGTTTCCGCCTTGTCAACGGCTGCTTCATATACTGCCACATTATGGCTGGTGGACCCTGCTTTAATTTTATTTAAATTAACAATAGCTTCTTCCATGTCATTTTTTGCTCTATTCACATTAATAAGCAAATCAGCTGCCCGAAGCTGGGCTAATATCTGACCCCTTTTAACCTGATCACCAACTTTGACGTTTAAAACGCTTAATTTACCAGAATTCCTAAAATTAAGCTGAATTTCAGAAGCTGATTTAACCTTTCCGGTTGCTGAAACGGTCTGAATAATCCCGCCTTTGATAACTTTTTCAGTAATATATTCAACGTCCTGTTTTTGATAAAAAAACTTGGAATAAACAAAACCGCCTCCAATTAAAGATGCTAAAATAAAACCCCAGAATAATTTTGATTTAATTATTTTTTTCATATATTTACAGTTTATTTATAGCACAACTGCTAAAAAAAATAAAGACCCTGCATGCACAATGATGTTTTTCTATATTATAAATAAAAACTGCTTTCCCTTTTTTACAGAGAAAGCAGTAAAGTAACATTCATTGTACAATTAATTGTAGAAATATGCGGCAAATTCATCTGCCACATCTCTAAAACTATAATTGGCATTCAGTGACCAAAACAAAATTCCCTGATAGCCATTATTTTCAAGAAACGACATTTTTGCCGTAATATTTGTCGGTTGTATTTCACCGACAATAACTGGTTTTTCCAATCCCAAATCAGCTACCGGAGGAATTTCTGCCATCCAGTCATAATAATGGAATTGGTAAAGATCAAGTCCGATACCTTGCCAATTTCCGACATCCTGCCAACTCTTACTGCCGACAGTAACCAAATGATCAGTATACTCATGAACCAAGGCGACAACATCGCCGCAGAATAATTTTACTTCTTCCTGACTTACAGCCGAAACATATTCCGGCTCATTCATTATATCCCAGCAATAAATTGAGGGATTACTCCCGTAATATTGAAGAAATTCAGCCAATAAGAAGAGAAATTCCTCCTTGCGGTTTGTCAGTAGATCGGGCCTCTCACCGACCAGATTGCCATTTTCGTATTCTACTCCATTGGCAATATGGAAATCAAATAAAACCGGCATAAGAAGCAGGCCGAATTTTTCTGCTGCTACAAGAAGCTGATTCATATCAGCATAAACCAAAGGATCAAATGCAAACGAACAGCCATCATCAATCAACCCTGTCCGAAAATCACAGAAAATAAAAACTCTGACCAAACCAACACCTTTGCTGGCCAAAAAAGCAAAATCTTCATTAAGATCAGTGCGTCCGACAACAGAACTAAATCCGTCATGATCACCGTAAGGATTTGGGCCAATATCATGACCATAGCGTATCCATGGAAGATTTGATCCTGTATATCTCTGAAATACGGTAACAATCTCAACCTGCTGTTCACCTTCTTCGCTAAATTCAAGCTCCAAATAGGTATATGGCTTAGCCGGACGAGCACCCGCCGCAGTTGCCAATATTAAAGTGGTGCTTGATTTGCGGTCGAAAACCATAAAATGGTACCAACCGATGATATTTTCAATCTGGATTAAATCTCCGGTTTGAACCTCAACCAAATAAATACTGCTACCGCTGCCAGCATGATACATTATGGCCAGCAAGCTGCTGTCCGGAGAAAAAGCCATTCCTTTAACATTGTTATTAATTATTGGAAGGTCAATTTCCCTAACCTTTTCGTTAGTTTTGGCATCAAAAAGGTCAAAAAATCCATTTTTGTACGGCTCAGCCTGTTTAAGGTAATAGGTGCCGTCCGCCGAATAAATAACCGCATTATTGGGAACTGAACCATGCGGCGAAAAAACAGCGTCGCTGCGGTCAACAAAAGGATCTTTTTCAACCTCTCCCTCTCCTTCAATTTCGCCTTCTGCTATAGGAACCTCTCCCTCTCCTTCAATTTCGCCTTCGCTTTCTGCAAATTCAAGCTCCAAATAGGTGTATGGCTTAGCCGGATATCCACCGGACACAGTCGCCAGTATCAAAGTGGTATTTGACACACGGTCAAAAACCATAAAATGATACCACTCATCAGCTCTTTCCGACTTTAATAAAACGCCGGTTTCAACATCAACAATGTAAATTGATCCACCCGAGCTTACATGATACATTACGGCCAGCCAACGGGAATTCGGAGCAAAAGCCATTCCTTTTGCGTCATTATTGCTAACCGGAACTCTTATTTTCCTGATTAGTTGATTATTTTTGGCATCAAACAAGCCAAAATTGCCATTTCGGTAGGGTTCTATTTGCTTTACGGAATATTTGCCGTCTACCGAATAGATAACGGCATCAGTTGGAAGAGTCCCGCGCGGCGAAAAAGCGGCATCACTCCGGTCAGTGAACGGATCACTTTCCTCCTCCTCTTCTCCGTTTACTTCAATTTCCAAATAGGTGTATGGCTTAGCCGGATATCCGCCGGATGCAGTTGCCAGTATCAAAGTGGTATTTGACACACGGTCAAAAACCATAAAATGGTACCACTCATCAACCTTAACCAGTTTAAGAAGTTTGGCGGTTTCAACATCAACAATGTAAATTGATCCGCCTGAGCTTACATGATACATTACGGCCAGCCAACGGGAATTCGGAGCAAAAGCCATTCCCTTGACGCTATTACTGCTTATCGGTAAATTGATTTCCCGAATCAGCTCTTTCTGTTTGGCATCAAACAAGCCAAAATTACCGTTTCGGTAAGGCTCTATCTGCTTTACGGAATATTTACCGTCTGCTGAATAGATAACAGCATCAAAAGAAACTGCTCCATGCGGCGAAAAAGCGGCATCTCTGCGATTCCTGAATGGATCTTTACTGCAACCAGTAATTATCAGTGCAGCTACTGCTAGGCAAAAAACAAAAAATCTGACGTTGATTTTCATTGTCTTGTTCCTTTCATTCTTCAGTTTTTTTACTTCAGACTACAGTTTCTACTTCTTAATTTCCTTATTGTGAATTTCTCCTTTCTTAATCTAATCAAAGGGAACAAAATACCCTTTATTTGACCTGAATTTTTCCTACTATATTTAAATTGTCAAAAAACAACTCCTTCTTACTTTGGCTTACTCTTTAATATAAAAAATGTCAAGTAAAATAATTAAATTTTGTATAATTTCAGCCAAAAGAATTATAAAAAACTCACTAAACTAGAGAGTCTTTTATATTATCAGACTAAAATTTCGCTTATTGCAATTCTATTGATTCAATTATGACGTTTTGAACCGGACGATCAGGCCCTTCTGTTTGGACATTTTCAATAAGGCTAACAATATCAATTCCGGAAATAACCTTGCCGAAATTAGTATGCCTGCCGTCAAGCCACGGCGTTTCATCTGCTGTCACAATAAAAAATTGGCTGCCATTAGTGTTGGGTCCGGAATTAGCCATTGCCAAAGAACCGCGGACCAATTTATAATTATTTATTTCATCTTCAAACCTATATTCCGGACCACCGGTACCCCAGTGGCTTTTTAATGAATCATCTTTAGTTAAAGGATCTCCTCCTTGTATCATAAAACCTTTTATGACTCGGTGAAACTTTGTGCCGTCATAAAATCCGGCTTGGGCCAAATTGACAAAATTAGCTACAGCTTTTGGCGCATCGTTATTATAAAATTGGACGGTAATTTCTCCAAAATTAGTTTTAATTATTGCCTGAGTTGCTTGTGTTGTTTTTTCAGATGGCATAAGTTGCTCTTTATTAGTTAAATCAAGGCTGGCTTGCGACTGGTTACTATTTTCATTACTATCCCCTAACCCGGCCTGACAGCCGACTAAAGCTAAACTTAGAATTATTAAGATAATTATTTTTTTCATAGATTTTAAAAATTAATAATTATTTTAGGTTAATTTTTTAAAAATCTTCCTGCCTGATTATTGATGATTCATGATATTTTTCCTGAAAATCAGTCATTCGCCTAATGTCTTGATTTGAATATTTTATTCCATCGGTTACAACCAATTTAATTTCATCATCGGTACGGACAATGACTGCAATTACCTTGCCAATAAAATTTTTAATTGGCTCTGATGGACCCATTACATAGGCATCAATTTCTTCTTTATCTATTTCAGAGAAAGTATTTGGAATATAACCATAGTTAATCGGATAAATATTTTTTGGAAATTGAGGATGTGCTGAATTTAAAGGACGATCAATTTCAACCTTTACGGTCTTTCGCAGCCAATATTTAGAATCATTTATATTCATAAACCATTTTAATTATATCAAAAAATCGTCATTAAAACTACTTTAACTTTTTAAATTTTTTTAAAAAACTAATCTGCGTTTTTAACAACTCATTACCAGACATCCTTTTGGCTCGCAAAGGATTAAGTTCATTTCCTTTATTGACTGGCACTAAATGAATATGAACATGACTCACTCCAAATCCTTCAATAGCCAAGCCGATTCGCCTTGCCTTGCTTATTTTTTTTAATATGGAACTGATTTTTTTTGCAGTACGAAATATCTCACTGTATAACGGCTCTTTTAAATCAAAAATGTAATTAATATGCTTTTTGGTTATTAAAATAATATGTCCGAGATTAATTGGCTCTGGTACTAAAAGCAATATAAAATTGTGGTTCTCCCAAACCTTAAATGATTCTTTTTTACCCTCAATAATTTCACAAAAAATACATTTCATAATAAGTTTCAGTCTAGAATCTAACGCAACAGTCTTGGCGCAAAGCACCAAAAGTGTTAAGTTGGATTTCTATGAAAAAATATCAGCATTTATTTAAAAATCAAAAACCTTTTTATTGTATTAATTTTTGCCTGTTTTAATTTGCAATTAATTTATATTTATCATCTTACAATTTAATATATATCTTATCAAGGGATATTATTTATCTGTGAAAAATAAATAAATATTGTTAATTGTAACTGTTTTGCCTTAATTCATTTTTTAAAAAATTAAATTACTATTGATTTTCCAATTAGTTTATGCTATTATAACTACTTACTATTAAATATGAATTATAAGCAGATTAGAAATATCGCCATAATCGCTCACGTTGATCATGGAAAAACCACCATCGTTGACGCAATGATGAGACAAACCGGAATGACTGACGACAGCGTCAGTATGGATTCTGATGCCTTGGAAAAAGAGAGAGGAATTACAATTTATGCCAAAAATGCATCTTTAGTCTATAAGGATACTAAAATTAATATTGTAGACACTCCCGGTCATGCTGATTTTGGCTCAGAAGTTGAAAGGGTTTTGAAATCAATTGACTCGGTGATTTTAGTGGTTGATGCCCAGGAAGGACCAATGCCACAAACCAGATTTGTATTAAAAAAATCCCTAGAGATTGGGCTTTTGCCAATCGTTGTCTTAAATAAAATTGACAAGCCGGCAGCAGATCCGGCAAAATCTCATGATAAAATTTTAGAGCTTTTCATGGAATTAGGGGCAAATGACAAACAACTTGACTTTATAACATTATATGCCATTGGGATCAAGGGTATAGCAAAAAAAAATTTAACGGATGATTCCGGTAATCTTAATCCGCTCATGGATGCCATTTTAGAAAACGTGATGCCGGCGCCAAATAACATAAATCTGCCGCTTCTAATGCAACCTTTTAATTTAGGCTACAACGACTTTTTAGGCAGAATGGCTATAGGCCGAATTTATGAAGGAAAAATTTCCAAGGCGCAAAAGATAATAATTAAAACTGCAGATGGAAAAACCCGCGCCGGATCAATAAATAAAATATTTACTTTCAGCGGTTTTGACCGTCAAGAAATTAAAACCGCCTACGCCGGAGACATTGTAATGGTCGCCGGAATTGCTGATATTAATATTGGCGAAACAATTTGTGAAAATGTAAACCAAAAAGCCCTGCCGGCAATTTCAATTGACGAGCCTACCATATCTTTAGACCTGCTGGTTAATAACTCACCTTTTTCAGGAAAAGATGGAACACTGGTAACTAACAGCCAGCTTTATGAAAGACTAAAAAAAGAATTGGAAGTAAATGTCGGCTTGGTAATTGATTTTTCGCAAAAAGACCGCTACCGAATTTATGGCCGCGGAGAAATGCATATCGCCATTTTATTGGAAAACATGCGACGGCAAGGTTACGAAATGCAAATTTCCCAACCAAAAGTAATTACCAAAACAATAAATAATACTCTTAATGAGCCTTTTGAGGAACTAACTGTTGATATTGAAGAAAAATTTTCAGGAACAATTATAAAAAAAATATCCACCCGCGGCGGAAAAATTAAAGAAATAAATCAACATGAAAACCAGGTGCGGATGATTTTTGAAATACCTACTAGAGGTTTACTAGGTTATCGAGGAGAATTTATTATTGATACCAGAGGCGAAGGTATAATGGCTTCAAGAGTCATTGGCTTTAAGACTTATGCAGGTGAGATAAAAAAACGGAATACCGGTGCCATGATTTCCATGGTCAACGGAAAAACTTCCGGCTATTCATTATTTAACCTTCAGCAGCGCGGACAGCTTTATGTCGGACCAAATATTGAAGTTTATGAAGGAATGGTCATAGGGGACGTCTCAAAAGGCCATGACTGTGCCGTCAATCCGATTAAAGGAAAACAACTTACCAATATGCGATCAAAAGGCGCTGACGAAGCAATTGCTTTGACTCCGCCGACCACCTTAACAATTGAACGTGGAATGGAAATAATGCGAGATGACGAATATTTGGAAATTACACCAAAAAACGTCAGATTAAGAAAACAGATTTTAAAAGAAACTGACAGGGTAAAAGTCAATAGAAAAAAATAAAACTTATACAATAAAAGATTACTTTAATGTAATTTTTTATTGATTATAAAATTTTATTACTAAAAAACAATGTTTTTTACCCTGCCAATATGCCCTGTTTTAAGCCGCACTTTAATCCCATGCGGATGATTCGCGGAATTAGTTAAAATATCAAAAACAACTCCCCTGGTAAGTTCTCCTGTTGACTGGTGTTTTTTCTGGACAATATCTACGGTTAAACCTACTTTTATATTCTCTCTAGTAGTTCCATTCATAAAATTATTATTAATGATTTTGAAACTGAATTTTAATCAGTTTTATTTTTTCTTTTCGCGAAAGGCTTTTGATTCTAAATTCCTCTCTTAGGGCGGCAGACCGAGTCCGAAATTTCTTTGAATAAATAATTTTTACCGGCCGGCGCGCTTTGGTATATTTTGCCCCAAGCTTGGAAAAATTATGCTCCTTTATTCTTCGCTGTAAGTCAACCGTAATGCCGGTATAAAAAGTTTTGTCGGCGCATTTTAGAATATAAAGGTAATACATTTACTTGGGCTTATTTAAAATAAGTTAAACCTTTATCCCGAATTCTTTAAGTGTTTCCAATAATTCTTCAATTGGCAGCCCGACGATACTTGAAAAACTGCCTTCAATCCTATCTATCAGGCTTGATCCAAGTCCCTGCACCGCATACGCTCCCGCTTTATCCATCGGTTCTTTGGTGGCTACATACTTATTTATTTCTTCTTTTATAAGCTTTTTGAAATATACTGTTGATTCAACCATTCGCGATATGATTTTGTTTTTTTTAGTATCTAAAACAGTATAACTTGTCAAAACCGAATGAACATTCCCGCTTAGAATCTTAAGCATAATACGGGCTTTTTCAGCTGTGTGCGGTTTTCCTAAAATAGTATTATTATAGACAACTATAGTATCGGCGGCAATAATAATTGCATCAGGATATTTTGAGGCAACCGCTTTGGCCTTGCCTTGAGACAAATAAATCACCAATTCCTTTGGGGCAAGCGGCAATGTCATATCTTCCTCATAATCGCTGGTTGCAATGTCAAAAGCTAGGCCTGTTTTTTCAAGCAATTCTTTACGGCGCGGAGAAGTTGAAGCAAGTATTATTTTTTGCATGCTTATATTCTATCAAAAAACCGCCTGCTTGGCGATTGGTTGGGAATGGTAATTATGATAGATATTATTAACAATACTGAATATCACTAGACATCACATGCGACGATACATGGTCAATTTTTTCTTTAAGTAAGTATATAATGGATCAAAATATATAAAACATAAAACGGTAGTAATTATCAATCCTGACATAAAGAAAAAATAATTGATAATTTTATTGTAATTAGATTTAACAATAATATTATGAATTCCGGCGTTTTTTGACTTAATAGTGGCATTGTCTATTAATATAGGAGAAATTTCTTCCGTAAGCCATAGCTTAACAATTAAATTATCACCTTGTTTTAAATTACCTAATTTAATTTCTTTAATAAATGATTTTACTTGGTTTTCTGAAGATATATTATACCAACCAGATGATGGTATACTTAAAATCAAATCCTCTGCTTCTTTTTCTCTTTTATTTTTAACTGTTATTCGCCAAAAAGAATTTATACAGCCAAAGTCTACTTCTTTTTCTTCTTCTTCTTTATTTATATATTCCAGCCGCGATAGCCCCAAAATAATTGGAGCTAGCCGAACTTCGCAGATTTTTTCAAGCCATTCTTTTTGTACAGGACTTTCCCATTCAAAATATTGGCCTTGAATAACAATTCTGGGATCTTTAGAATAAAGAAAATTGCTAATAGGATAATACAATATGGCACTAATAACCGTAGTAACAATAGCAGTAAAAATGAATATAAAAATTTTTTTATTCATATAAAGTTGTTGAATAGTTCCGATTCAATGTCAGGATCCCGACTTCCTTATTCTAAATAATTTATATGTCGGGAAACTCCTGTTGCATGGATGAAAACCATGCGTCTCCCAACGTCGCCGTCATTATTTTGACTTTGAGGCGAGTCGGGATGCCGACTTTCGACGCTAGTCGAAACGTCGGTACTAAACATATACTAAATTAGATTTAATTACATTTTAGCCCCACGGGGAATTGAACCCCGGTTTTCAGGATGAGAACCTGATGTCCTAGCCACTAGACGATAGGGCCATGTTTAATCACTCTTTCAATCATCTTCTTACTTTTCCAGCTTTTGAATTTATATTCTTTTTTTTAAGCCTCTGCTTTTGTCTTGTAAAATTCTTTAAAGACTAAAGTAACCGGCAATCTGTCTTTGTTACTTTTAACTCTTCCGGTCTGTTGGTATTTCATTCTATTATCCAAGTCATCGGTAATACCAATATAATAAGTTCCCTTACTGGTTTTTAAAACGTATAGACAAGCCATACGAATGAAAATCTTGCGTCTCCCGACGCTCACTTCGTTCGGTCGGGATGCCGACTTTCGACGCTAGTCGAAACGTCGACACTAACCACTAGACGAACGGGCCACAACCGCCCCTTAGGCGAAAATCCTAAATCCTAATATCTAAATTCTAAACAATATCTAAATCACAATTTTCCAAACTTCAAACTACAAAAAAAGCTTTTACAATTTATAATTTGGAATTTGTTTAGAATTTAGGATTTAGGATTTTTTAATTACCACCTAACTCCTTCAGCAACTCCCTTTGTTTTCTACTTAAATTGGTCGGAGTTTTAACTATTACTTCAACCAACTGGTCTCCTCTGCCACGGCTCTGCAAATGCGGTATGCCTTTGCCGCGGATTCTAAAAATTTTTCCACTCTGAGTACCTTCCGGAATTTTCAGCTTGACTGTTCCCTCTAAAGTTTCAATATCTATCTTATCACCCAAAGCAGCTTGAGTAAAAGAAATTTCTTTTTTAATTCTTATATCAAAACCATCCCGACGAAAACGCAAATCCGGCAAAACTTTAATTCTCAAATATAAATCTCCGGCCTCTCCGCCTCTTTGCCCCGGCTGACCCTTTCCTGCCAGTCTGATAGTTTGACCGTTATCAATTCCTGCCGGAATTTTTATTTTTATTTTATCTGAGCCTTTAATTATCCCCAGCCCGCGACAGCTTCTGCATTCCTTTTCAATTTTCTGGCCGGTTCCGCCACAGTCAGGACAAACAGCAGGTAAGCCAAAACCACCAATACCTATATTTCTTATTATTTGGCCAGTTCCGCCACAAGTTTTACAAGTTACAACCTTAGAGCCCTTTTCCGCTCCACTTCCTTTACATTCTTGGCAGGTAATATCTTTATTTAAGGCAAATTCTTTTTCCGTTCCAAAAACCGCTTCATAAAAATCAATAGTCAGTTCTGCTTCAATATCAGCGCCCTGAAGCCCCATTGCTGATCTTGATGATCTGGTTTTTTTACCCATGCCAAAAAAATCACCAAAAATATCGCCTAAATCTCCCATATCAAAAGAAAAATTAGCCCCGCCTGCACCAGCGGCATTTCTATAGGCATTGGCAAAATCAGAAAACCCGCCGGATTCAGACCCATTAAATCCGGTTTGCCCAAAAGCTGAACCAAACTGATCATATTGCTTCCTTTTCTCAGGCTTGCCTAAAACACCATAAGCTTCATTTATCTCTTTCATTTTCGCCTCATCACCGCCTTTGTGCGGATGATGCTGATGAGCCAGCTTATAGTATGCTTTTTTTATTTCATCTTGTGAGGCGCTTTTTGAAACGCCTAATGTATCGTAATAGTCTTTAGCCATAAATTAAATATCAGAAATTCGCAGTTAAACTAAATATACAATCTGGTTTTAACTGCTTAATTTCCTACAACTATTCTGTTTTAAATCCAATTTCATCTTTTGGACTTTCAGCTTCTTCAACTTTGCCGAAACTGGCTTCGTATTTATTAAGATTGTCTTCCATTGCTCTAATTATCCGCTTGAAATGTCCGGGACTGGTAATTATTTTACCTACAACTCTGCCTGCTGGCGCCACTATATTAAGAAAAGTCATCATAAACTCCTCTTTGTTGTGCCCAACCTGCATTGCGTTGGCATACTCGGCTCCGGCAAAGCCGTCTTTAATTTGGATTTGATTTGGCTGTTCTGGTTTATTCATAAATTTAATATTAATTAATTAATTTATTTTTGAATTATTGTAATAGCAATATAAACGGCGTACAGAAAAATAAACATTGTACCCTGAGACTTTTCTAAAATTCTTTTCTTGCCTATAAACATAAAAGCAAAAAGCAGTAAATTCGCAAAAACCACCATTAAAATATCAATATTACTTCTCATTTGAAAAGGTAAAGGACTAATTAATGAGCTTACTCCTAAAACCCAAAATAAATTAAAAATATTTGAGCCAACAACATTTCCTACCGCTATATCAACATTTTTTTTATAGGCGGCTACCACTGAAGTGGCAAGTTCAGGGACTGAAGTGCCGAAAGCGACAACTGTTAAACCGATTAATGATGCGCTCACTCCCAAAGCAGTAGCCAAAGCAACTGCATTATCAACAATCAATTTGCCTCCCAGTGTTAACGTAATCAGTCCGGCCAAAACCAGTAAAATTGATTTCCATAGTTTATAGCTTTTGACATGCACTTCCTCGTGGTTGGCTCCGTTGTTTTTACCTATCCCAAACGTATAATACATAAAAATAATAAAAAAGGACAACAACACCAGACCATCAATTCTGGTAAGAGAAGAAAAATTCTTACCATCAATTAGATAGTCATTGGCCATAAAACCTATCAACAGGGCGGCTAATAGACCAAGGGGAATTTCTTTCCAAACCGTCCCTTTGGTCACCGCTAATGGGCAAATTAATGCGGAAACACCCAAAATCAAAAAAATATTGGCTATATTACTTCCTAAAATATTACCAATTGCAATTTCAGCGTGATCATTTAAACTGGCAACTATATTGACAACAAGCTCGGGAGCAGAAGTGCCGAAAGCAACAACTGTCAGACCAATTACCAAAGATGAAATGTTAAATTTTTGAGCCAAAGAAGAAGCACCGTTAACTAGAAAATCAGCTCCCTTAATAACTAACACGAAACCTAAAATTAAAAGAACAATGTAAAAAATAAAAATCATAGATTTATTAACTTACTGGAAAAGAAAAAATAAACTGGGAAAAAATAAATAATAAATATATTCCTATAAGCGCCCATCCCTCCCAAACAACTAACCGCCAGCCCGTCCGGTAGAAAAAAAGGATTGAGGAAAAAAGCAAAACCATAAACAACAGCAAAGCATAATAGGAAAGGTTTATTTCAAGATTTATCGGCTTAACAAAAGCTAGAAATCCTAAAACCAAAATATTAGCTATGGCTGATCCGATTAAATTACTTATTGAAAGTTCTTTTATATTGCGGCGCCAAGATTTTAATGTTACCGCTATTTCGGGAAGACTTGTCCCTATTGAAAAGAAAATCAAACCAATAACAAACGGCGAAAATCGCCAATTATTGAGTAAAATTTCAGAAAGACGGATTATAACATTAGAAATGACGACTGTTAAAGCGACACCAACAATTGTTAAAAAAACATTTTTTAGAAGTTTCTCATTTTTAATAACTGCAACACCGGTAAAAAAATTATAGTGCTTTTGATGCCTATACAAATAGAAAATCAACAAAAAATAAAAGATTATCAGAACAATCCCCTGTTTTGGACCCAAATAACCTTTAATTCCAAGAAATAATGGCAGTAGGAGGTAGATGAAAATCAAGATAAAACTGTTTATTTTCTCCGATGAAGCGATTTTACGATTTAAAACAACCCCTAATCCTAAAACTAAACTGAACAAAACGATTATTTCGCCCATCAAATTGCCGACGGCAATGGATGGTACATTATTGATTACTGCATTGACTCCGATTGCCAACTCCGGCAATGACGTAAAAATACCCAAAATCAAACCTAGAAAAAAAACTCTGATCCCCAGCTTCTCGGCAATAATCCTGATATTATCAATGACTAAGCCGGCTGATTTGCCCAGCAGATAAAAAAGTGTTGAAAGAGAAATTAAAACGCTAATTGTCGCCATCACAATAATTTATTATTCAATACTATTATACCAAATTTATAAGTTAATGGCTAAAGACAAGCCAAAATAATTTCATAGGCGCGAGGCGAGGCTTAAAACCCCGCCTTTTTGCGCTTTAAGATTGATTATTTTTCTTCTTTTTTATCTTCTACTTCGCCTTCAACGACTTCTCCTTCTTCACTTTTGGTTTCACCGGTATTACCTTGTTCCGACTGAGGTTTTTCCTGGCTGCCTGCCTGTTGACCGGATTGTTGCTGATACAATGCCTGCCCAATTTTTTGGGCTGACTGTGAAAGATCTTCTGATTTCTTCTTTATCTCTTCAATATTATCTGAATCTTTTATCCTTTTTAATTCTTCAATTTTTGCTTCAATTTCTTTTTTATCGGCTTCCGGAATTTTTTCTCCGGCATCTTTTAAAGCCTTTTCAGTACTGAATATTAAGGTATCGGCAATATTTTTTGTTTCAATCATTTCTTTTTTCTTCTTGTCTTCTTCAGCATGAGACTCGGCATCCTGTTTCATTTTTTCAATTTCCTCTTTAGAAAGGCCTGATGACGCGGTAATGGTAATTTTCTGCTCCTTGCCTGTGCCTTTATCCTTGGCAGAAACATTTAAAATCCCGTTGGCGTCAATATCAAAAGTAACTTCAATTTGAGGCATACCTCGCGGAGCCGGCGGAATTCCATCCAAAATAAAACGACCTAAGGTTTTGTTATCGGAAGCCATTGGTCTTTCTCCCTGCAGGATATGAATCTCCACACTTGGCTGATTATCCGCGGCTGTAGAAAAAGTTTGAGATTTAGCTGTTGGAATAGTGGTATTCCTTTCAATCAAAGGAGTAGCGACTCCGCCCAGTGTTTCAATCCCTAAGGTTAGAGGTGTTACATCAAGCAATAAAACATCTTTAACATCACCTTGTAAAACTCCGGCCTGAACTGCTGCACCTAAGGCAACGACTTCATCTGGATTAACCGAAACATTCGGTTTTCTGCCAAAAAATTGTTCTACTTTTTTTATAACTAATGGCATGCGAGTCATACCACCAACCAGTATAACCTCTTCAATATCTTTAACCTCAAGTTTAGCATCTTTTAATGCCTCTTTGCACGGTTCAAGGGTTTTTTCAACCAAATCACCTACTAAACTTTCAAGTTTAGCTCTGGTAAGCTTCATTACCAGATGCTTTGGTCCGGAACTGTCAGTAGTTATAAAAGGCTGATTAATTTCAGTTTCTTGAGAGGTAGAAAGCTCAATTTTCGCTTTCTCAGAGGCTTCTTTAATCCGCTGTAAAGCCAAAGAATCATTACCTAAGTCAATCCCTTGGTCTTTTTTAAATTCATCAATAATCCAATTGATAATTACCTGATCAAAATCATCTCCGCCCAGATGAGTGTCGCCGTTTGTTGATTTCACTTCCACCGTATCTTGCGAAATGTCTAAAATTGAAATATCGAAAGTACCACCGCCCAAATCGTAAACCGCAACCTGTTGCCCGTTTTTCTTCTCAAATCCATAAGCTAATGCAGCAGCAGTCGGCTCATTGATTATCTGTTTAACATTAAGGCCAGCGATTTCTCCGGCATCTTTTGTTGCCCGGCGCTGAGCATCATTAAAATAAGCCGGCACGGTGATTATTGCTTCGGTAATTTTTTCTCCAATTTTGGCTTCAGCATCGGCTTTCAGTTTTTGCAAAATCATTGCTGAAATTTCTTGAGGAGTATGTTCTTTGCCGTTTAAAATTATTTTTACTCCATCACCTGATTTTACAATTTTATAAGGCATTAATTTAACATCTTTTTGAATCTCATCTTCTTCCCACCTTCGGCCTATAAGTCTCTTTATGGAAAAAAGAGTATTTTCCGGGTTTGTTACGGCCTGACGTTTGGCAAGTTGTCCAACGAGCCTTTCGCCTGACTTATTGACTGTAACCATTGAAGGAGTTGTCCTATTGCCTTCAGCATTTTCCAAAATTTTTGGTTCTCCGCCTTCAACAATTGCCATTGCAGAATTAGTTGTTCCTAAGTCAATTCCTAAGATTTTACTCATAATATTTTTTATTAATTTTAATTAATTTTTACTACGAAATACGAATTTGTACGAATATACGAATAATATCGCATATTCGCACTAATCTGTATTCGTAGTATTATTTTCAATTATTTACTTACTTTAACTTTAATGGTTTTCGGCTTGGCTTCTTCAGCTTTAGGAATTGTAATTTTTAGCATTCCTTCGACTGATTGAGCTTCTGCTTTATCAGAAACCACCCGCGATGGTAAAGCAACAGACCTGAAAAAACTGCCTGATCTGACTTCCTTTCGGTAATAATTTTTATCATCAACTTCTGACTCTTTCTTTGTCTCTCCTTTGATTGTAAGCACATCATTTTCAATGCAAATTTCAACATCTTTCGGATCAACTCCTGCCAGCGGAGCTTCAACTACAACACTTTCTTTTGTTTCATAAACATCAATTGCCGGGGCAAATCCATTGCTTGCATGTTCTTGCATAAACCTTTCCATATCTTCGAAAGGTTCGATTAATGGAGTCCATTTAATTAGTGACATAGTATTTTCTCCTTGTTCAGCTTCTCGGATAATCCGAGATTAGCTGGATTAATTTTTAGTATTGCCTATCTCGACCAGAAGTCGCCGGAGGCGACTTGAGTAGAGAGATCACATAATAACCAGATGAGATTTCCACTCATCACGACTTCGTCGTGATTCGGTCGAAATTACAAAAAAAACTACTTGGCTACTTTCACCTTTGCCGGGCTTAAAAGCTTACCTTGCAAAGTATAGCCTGGTTTAACTTCTTCAAATATTATATCGGTTTCAAATTCCTCTTTTTCTTCGTGGCTGACTGCTTCATGAAATTCCGGATTAAAGATTTCACCGACTGTTTTGATTTCTTCAATACCTAAATTTTTTAAAAAATCTTCAAACTGTTTTTTTATATGAAAAAAACCTTTTACCCATTCGGCGTCTTTTTTATCTTTTGGGACATGACAACAAGCAAGTTTGAAATGATCAAAAACCGGAATTAACTCGGCAATCAAAGCGGCATTGGCAAATTGAATCACCTCTTTCTGCCTGCTTTCACTTTCTTTCTTAAAATTCAAATAATCAGCTCTGGCTCTTTTCCAACCGTCAAGATATTCTTGGGCTTTTTGTTTAACAATTTCCAACTCACCTTTAGTTTGACTTTTATCTTTGTTCATTTTTTCTTGATTTAATAAATAAAAATATAAAAATTTTATTGGCGACGTCAAACGAGTGTCCAGCACCTGTTTTGTTAATTTTTTTAGTTTATATAAAAATTAACAAAACAGGTGCTGGGCCGAGCGCAAGGAGTCAAAAAGGGTTAATACCCTTTATTTCTGAAAATTATTGATTATCTGCTGGCTATACTTGATTAAGCTGAAATTATTTTGATAATCCATTCTGATTGGCCCTAAAATTCCCAACATTCCATTATTATTTTTACTTTCATATTTAGTAATGATTGAACTACAGTCTTGGCCAAAAGGATTTTTTTTGCCGATATAAACTTTAATTTCTTTATTTGTATGGCTAAAAATTTTACTAATTACTTGATCCAAATGATCTATTATTCGGCTTAAGTCATAAACAAGCTGATGTTTTTCAAATTCCGGTTGGGAAAACAAATTTGACAATCCGGTATAATAAAAATCTGAATCAGAAAATGCTACAAAAACCGCTCCGTTGGAAAATTCCGCCATCCCCTTTGCCAGGCTTTTTATTACCTTCGGTTCAAGTTCATCAAAAAAATCAACTGATTCTTTTAAAATCTTTCTTTCTTTTTTCCCTAATTCAATATTGCTTAAAAAATTAGCAACAAAAAATTCATAACCTTTTTCAGTTGGTACCCTGCCGGCAGATGTATGCGGATGAAAAATATAACCCTCTTTTTCCAGTTCAGACATTTCATTTCTAATTGTAGCAGGACTCAAATTAAAACCACCTGCCGAAGAAATTAATTTTGAACCTACCGGCTGGGCATTTTTAATATACTGAGAAATAATTACTTTAAGTAATTCCTGCTTTCTTTGATTCATTTTTGCTAAATTAAGTCTATTTTTTTATTAGCACTCTCATCCTTTGAGTGCTAATTTTATTTTAAACAAACTTAAAAATCTTGTCAAGAGTTTTTTATAATATTAATAAAATCCCCTGAAGTCCAAATAAGACAC
The DNA here is from genome assembly GCA_964497245.1 of uncultured Gammaproteobacteria bacterium. Classification (GTDB taxonomy): domain Bacteria; phylum Patescibacteriota; class Patescibacteriia; order Buchananbacterales; family UBA6539; genus CAZCCC01. The sequence continues at coordinate 25,068 of CAZCCC010000010.1, forward strand.
AAGGGATAAAAATTTGCTTAATTAAGCATTTTGAGACAACCACGCGAGGCTTGTAATCACCAGGCCAAACATACCAATTATTATCGAACTGTTTAAACTCCAGACAGGGTTTGCCTTGTTATCACTAATTTCCGCTTGAAATGGGAATTAAGCAATTCCATAGACATCGTTCATGTCATAAAGACCCGATACTGTTCTGTTGATAATCCAATTAATGGCACAGACTGCGCCATTAGCAAATACTCTCCTGCTGCCGGCCTCGTGTTCATAAGTAAAAACCTCGTCAGGACCAAAGAACGTTACAGTATGCTTGCCAAACACGGTTCCCCCGCGGACTGAATGGATATAAATTTCCTGCTTTTTCCTTGGCTCATCTGATCTGCCCTTTGGCCTGCCTACTTTTACGGCTAGCTGCGGATCCAAATTTCTGCCAAGACAAATCTGTTCGGCCAGATTCATCGCCGTCCCACTTGGACAGTCAAGCTTTTCTCCATGATGATGTTCAACAATTTCTACCGTCCAACCTGCCGGCAAAATTCTTGCCGCTTCTCTAACCTGTCTGGCAAACAATGCAACTCCCAAACTGAAATTGTTAGAGATAATAATCGGAATTCGGTCAGAAATACTTTTCAAAAAAGCAATATTCGCATGGGAAAGCCCGGTGGTTGCAACGATTACAGGGATGCGTTTTTTTGCCGCAACTTGTGCTTGGGCTGCAACCTCATTGGGATTATTGTGCGAAATAAGCAAAACTTCTGCTTCAGTTAACGCTTCTTCAATATTTTCCGGGAAAAAAAATTCCACCCCGGAAAGCTCAGCATTCTTCAAATCAACTACGCGGATAACGCATCTGCTAGGCAATATTGAGCCAATTTCAATTCCAAGTTTGCCAAAACCTGCTATGCATACAGTATTCATTTTCTAATTCTCCTTTCAGGATTGTTGGACTTTTTTAATTGCCCTAAATAATTTTCTTGCCTTGGGCGGCTTAGAAAAAAACAAATTTAGAATAAGACATCTAAATTCTTTTAACTAAGGTTCCAATTTATCGGGTAAACAATTGAATCCACTTTCTTTTTTTCATTTTCATTTCTCCTAATTATTGTTCGTTGTAAATGTCAAATTTTGTCTTTAATGGCAAACATATCTTACTTAATTACTTCTTAAATGTCAATATTACAAGTTATGTTATAATATATATTGATGCTAATTGTGGCTATATTATTAGCAATGCTGTGGTAATTTTACATAACCAGAAGTTCTAAATTTCTGAAACTAAAACTAAAGCTATTGCAAAAAAATAAATATAGTGCTATTATATGCCAATAAAGTTAATATTGACTTTATTTCAATAATTAGCGCTTAACCAGCCTTAATAAATATGAAAAAAGATATTCATCCGAAATATTATTCTGATGCCAAAGTTATTTGTGCCTGCGGCAACAGCTTTAATGTCGGCTCAACAATGCCTGAAATCCACGTTGAAATATGTTCAATGTGCCATCCTTTTTATACCGGCAAGCAGAAGCTTGTTGACTCGGCAAGAAGAGTGGAAAAATTCAAAGAAAGAGCAGCTAAACAAGAAAAAGTGGCATCTGCCAGAAAAGGCAAAAAAGCCAAAAAAGTAAAAAAAACCGCAGCAAGCACAGCTAAGACTAAGAAACCTGAAAAAAAAGAAAAATAACTAAATAAAACAGAAGCTCCCTTTTTATGGGAGTTTTTGTTATGTAAAAATATGGAAAATAATTTTGAAGAATTAAAAAAACAATACAAAGAAATTGAAAATAAATTAAGCAGCCCGGAAATCACAAATAATCCCAAAAAAATAAAGGAACTCTCAAAAGAATTTAACCGACTTGAACCGATTATAAAAAAAATTGACGATTTGCAAAAAACCGAAAATCGTCTGATTTTGGCTAAAAATTCACTGCAAGAAGAAAGCGAAGAAGATCTGATTACTATAGCCCAAGAAGAAATTTTAAGTCTTTCCGAACTCAAAGAAAATTTAGAAAAAGAAATAATAAAAGATCTGGAAGAAAAAGACCCTTTTGATAAAAAAAATATAATTATTGAAATTAGGGCCGGCACTGGCGGAGATGAGGCCGCGCTTTTTGCCGCTGATCTTTTCAGAATGTACTGCCGTTATGCAGAGGACAAGGGTTGGAATACAAAAATCTTAAATTCTAACAAAATCGGAATAGGCGGATTTAAAGAAATAATTTTTGAAATAGTTGGAAATGGCGCCTACAGTAATTTAAAATATGAAAGCGGAGTCCACCGTGTCCAAAGAGTTCCGGAGACAGAAAAGAGCGGCAGGGTCCATACTTCAACTTCAACTGTAGCGGTTTTGCCGGAAGCCGAAGAAATAGATATAAAAATCAATCCAGAAGATTTAAGAATAGATGTCTTCCGTTCCGGCGGACATGGTGGACAAAGCGTCAATACAACTGATTCGGCCGTCAGAATAACCCATCTGCCGACAGGCACGGTTGTAAGCTGCCAAGACGAAAAATCACAACTAAAAAACAAAAATAAAGCGATGCAGATATTGCGTTCTCGGATACTCTTGAGCGAGCAAGAAAAAATGGCTAAAGAGCGCGGCGATGCCAGAAAGTCGCAAATCGGTTCAGCCGAAAGATCAGAAAAAATCAGAACCTATAATTTTCCTCAAGACCGTGTCACTGATCACCGGATTAAGCAAAATTTCAGCCAAATTGAATCTATTATGAACGGTAATATTCAGCAAATTGTTGATAAACTTAGAGAAACAAGTAAATAATATACTAAAATATTATAGTATTTTTAATACTCTGGCGTTTATATGACTGTTCAGAAAACATTGGTGTGGGCAATTACAAAACTCCGAGAAACATCCCCCAGCCCCTCCCTTGATGCGGAGGTTTTATTTTCTTTTACATTAAAAAAACAAAAAGAATTTTTATATACCCACTCGGAATATCAACTTACCAAAAACCAGAGAAAAAAACTAAATAATCTGATTAACAGACGGGTCAAGGGCGAACCGATTGCTTACATAACAAATACCAAAGAATTTCATGGCCTTGATTTTTTTATTAATAAAAATGTCTTAATCCCCCGTCCGGAAACGGAATTGCTGGTAGAAGAAGTAATTAATAAAACACTAAGACAAAAAATCAAGAAAACAAAATTCAAAATAGCTGACATTGGAACCGGTTCGGGTTGCATTATCATTTCCATAGCTAAAAGCTGCAAGCTAAAAGCTATAAGCTGCTATGCTACTGATATCTCTAAACCAGCACTTGCAGTCGCCAAAAAAAATGCCAAAAAACACAAAGTTAAAATAAAATTTCTTTATGGTAACCTACTTGAACCGCTGAAAAATAAAAAAATAGATATTGTTGTGGCAAATTTGCCTTATGGCTGGCAACAATGGAAAAATAATACTTCCGCTCGGACTAGCGGCCTTAAATTTGAACCGCAAAAAGCACTATTTGCCAAAGAAAATGGCCTTTACCTTTACTACAAGTTCTTTGAACAAATTGCAAAAAGAAGACAAAAGCCAGAATTAATCTTGGGCGAATTTGACCCGCGACAGAAAATTGGTATGCAAAAATCTATAAAAAAACACCTGCCGCAATACTGTCTGGAAATAAAAAAAGACCTAGCAAAACTAGATCGGATGTTTATTCTTAAATTATAAAATATCTGACTTAGAGCGGAATTTAAGAATTTTCTTCTGCAAACTTTGTTAATGGAGCATGCCTGTCTTCTGCAAAATATGCATGGACACTGTCCGGAAACCTTTCAATGGGATCATTAAGGAAACTTTGCAAATATTTCACAATCTTTATCACCCAAGGATTAGGCAATTCGCAGTTTAGCAGTATGATGTGTAGAGTTTGGACATGCTGGCGAAGCGCTGGTCCATTATTAAAAAGCAACTGGTTTTCATAATTTCTGCCGTCTTCCCATTCCAATACTATCTTGATTGTAATTTCTTCAATCCCAAATTCCAATAAAAATTTCCGGGCTTTTTCAGCAATTTCTTGTGGCAATTTTTCTAACATTAGATACTCCTTTTTTCTAATTAAATGATAATTAAAGAACATTTTAACCCCCAACAATATTATAATTCAATAATATTTTTTTGCAAATAAAAAAGACCTTAAAGTAAAAAATATAAGGTCTATTTACAAGGAGCGCATGCCGCAGGGCAATAAAGCATCGGATTCTTTTCAATATCCAAGAAAATCTGAGTTAAACGCTTTAACTCTTCCTCTTCAAAATCGCCAAACAATAAATTTCTGATATCCAATATTGCCTGTTCCCATGCGTAGGAATGACCAATAATCTGAGATCTCTCATAATCAGGATTTTGGCCCCAACAAACAATCATCACAGCTTTGTGAAAGTCTAAACCTAAAGCCATTAAGACGAAAATCGCCATTTTCTCAACTGAGATACTTCTTAAATTAATCACAATTGTCATTTCTCCTGTTTTGTTAATACACCAAATTCAATTAAAATTATCAATCAAAGAACATTTTAACCTTCAATATCATTCTGCTTCAATAATATTTTTTTGTCAAATCAAAAAATCTTGCAAAACAAGATAAATTAATAATTACTAAAAACTTAACCTTATCAATGGTTATTATTTTTAATGATATTTTCAACAGCCGCCCAATGGCTTTCGCTTTCTTGAGGAATAATAATTACAACTTCATCTCCGGCCTGTCCGTGAAAATAAGTAACTGAAGCAGTTAAAAGCTTCCATTTTTTACCTCCCTCAAGGGCATACCATTCTCCGTTTTTTTCATCATTAGCCAGTGTTGCCACCAATTGTTTTCTTTCAACCGGACCAATTTGCTTATAAATAAAAGAACCATTCTTATTAATGGTCAACTTTAAAATATCACCTTCAATTAATTTTGATTTTGAAGCGTAATTCGCCGGAATACTATATTCAATTCCATCCCCGCTTACCATTTTTTCGCCATTAAAAACTCCTTCGATTATTCTTTCACTGCCAGAATTTTCAGCACCTGCACCATTAGTAACGACAAATCCGGCGCTGGCTTCTTTTGCTCTTTGCAAACTATCAAGTAAGGTACCAGAATCAACCTCTTTTTTGCTTATTAAATTTAAGGCCTTTTTTATATTAGCTTGGGTATTTTCTAAAATATCTTTAAGTAGTTCCAGATGACGTTCAGCCTCTTCCTCATTTATATTTTCAGCCTTGTTTTGTTTTTTCTTTTTGCCTAACATTTTCTTATTTTTTATTTTTTTTGTTTTTTAATAGATTTTGAATTATATATTTTTTGTTTTTATTTTTTTGGTTATACTAGCTAAATTTTTCAATAAATTCCTTTTTTATTATTTTAATACATATAGCTAAAAATAACAAGGGAAATTATTTCAAGCCTCTGGAATCTATAAAATTAAAGGGTTCTTTCGGTAACTTGGCTAATGCCGCTGTCTTTAATTGAACCTAGTCTGCTGCGCTCTAAAATTTCTGATTCAACCTTGCGGCGATCTGCACCATATTTCCAGCGGGAAAATTCTTTTACTTCGGCAATAATGTCTATATTACCTTCAATCGGCGGAAAAGTGCGCAAATTGAAAGCTTTGGTCGGCTGATTGTCAACCAAAAGCCTTAAATAGGCATTAAATTTTTCTATATTAATAAGGTCATATTCGCTTACAAGCGGCTCCATTTGCTTGGCAATATCCTCAGCGTCATCGGCGCCAATGCGAAAAGAAAGCATTGTCCCGACATTACCAAATATTGAATCTTTAACTTTATTTCCCTGAGTTTTCCCTTCTGGACCTGAACCCTCGGTAAGCTGCCCAATATATTGATGACCTAAAATCAAATTCAACTTATATTTTCTGGCTTCGGCTAAAATAGTTGCAATACTGTCAGTAATAAAGTTTTGGAATTCATCAATATATAAATAAAAATCTTTTCTTTGTTTCTCCGGTAAATCGGCTCTACCTAGAGCCGCCATCTGCAATTTAGCTACAATAATCAAACCCAGTAGATTACTATTAATTTCCCCGACTTTGCCTTTATTCAGATTAACCAGTAAAATTTTTCCGCTATCCATTACTTCGCGAAAATTAAAGCCGGATCTTGCCTGACCAACGATGTTCCTGATCATTTGGTTTTCAATGAATCTACCAACTTTTGAGATTAAGTAACCAAGCATTTCTGACTTGTGAAAATCAGATGTTTTAGCCATTTCCTGCTCCCAAAAAGATCTGACCATTGGGTCAGTCACTTTAGTAAGCTTATATTTTTGGAATTCTTTGTCGGTAAAAATTCTTGGAATTTCGGCAATCGTTCCGGGATGATTTTGATCCGCCATCAAAGTAAGCATTGCGTTCCTCATGTTATGCTCAAACATCGGTCCGATCATTGAAGGGTCAGTTACCAATTTATAGAAAATAGAAATCATTTCCTGGATTGCAAAATCCTGCTGTTCCAGAGTTTCAGCGTCAAGCATATTCAGACCGATCGGCCTTTCCATATCAGCCGGATTAAAATATACAACTTCATTAATTCTTTCCTTTGGAATATTAGGAATAATATCTTCTACCAAGCTGCCATGAGGATCAATCACACAAACCCCATACCCATTTCTAATGTCCTGAATCACTAAATTAGACATTAAGACTGATTTTCCTGTGCCTGTCATTCCAATTATATACATATGCCGCCTACGATCTTCAGTTTGAAGATAGACATTAGTTTTTATTCCTCTATAAATATTTTCACCCAGAAGTAGCCCTGATTGAGGTAAATCAAAAGGCGGGGGCAACTTTTTGGCCAAAAGCCATCTGATATTAGGAGTATCTAAAAAAGGAGTTGGAAAATGATAAATACTGGCAAGTTCCTCCGTATTTAAAATTATTTTTTGACCCTCACGGTAGTTGCGATAAATAAAATCACTTATTGTTTTGTTTGAAGATTCCTTTATCAACCTAAAACTGTTTCCATATTCATAAAAATTGAATTGGGAAAATGAATCAATGATACTATTTAAATAATTTTGGGCCACCGTTTTATTTTTGGCTGACGTAATTATTCTTATATTGCAGTCAAGTCCGGCTCTTGAAGTTTTTTCCTGCAAGCCATTGACTTGTTCTTGCTCCATTGGCGAAAGCGTTCTAGGTGATTTTGATTTTTCTTCAGCGATTTTTTCTGAACTCTTAACATTAAAAAGATTGAAAGGCTTCAAAAAACCAAATGGGCTTGAATCAGACATAGCCTGCTGAACTGTTTTTCCTTTTTGCATTTCAACAGCAACCCTTGAACCTTTAATATGCCAGCTTTTTTTAGCCGATCTGCAGATAATCTGAATCGCCGCACTGTCTTGCTTGCTAATTTTTGTCAATGAGCCGGTAATTGAACTGAGGGGGTCTGAATTTAATTTTTGATAAGTTTTAATAGGGAAAATATAGCTTCTTTTGAATTTCAAATAACCGGAAAGCGTGACTCCAATGGGAGAAAAAATATTGTAGTCCGGCACCTCTGTTAAATTTGACTCTGGATAGTGTGCTGAAATCTGTTGCTCCATATAATCACGCATATACAAAGGCACAATAACATAAAAGGAAATCAAACCGTTTTGAAGTACAATTTCAAGGGAAAAATGATCCATTCTTCCAAACAGCCATACCTTAAGACTCCTTTGAACTTTAAGCCCTCCAAGAGTTGAAAATAAACTTTCAGCCAAGGCGATTTGACCTTTAATCACTTCAGAATTTTCTTGCTGTTCAGCTACATCAGATGACTCTTTTGGTACGGTTACTAAAAAAACTGTTTTTTTAAAAGATTCCGGAAAAAAACTTCTAGTCCTGAAAAGCGCCCTGATCAATAGCAATAAAACTATAAATAAAAAAAACAGTATGACTGCGTTTAAAAGTATTAATAAATAAGTTTGATTAATTGGGATATTAAATAAAAAATCAGCTCTCTGATAACCAGGGGCGGGAAAAACCGAAGTTTGTATTAATTGAAAAATCATCTATCTTTCTTTGTTTTTTAAGTTAATAATTTTCTCTGTCTTTATAATTGCTTCTTGTTTTATGAAAAATTTATTAACTCCAGGGATTGCATTGAGCCACTTTAAAATTAGTTTAAAAACTTTTTTGGTAATATTTTGAGTGATATTTTGAGTTTTTCCCAAAATACGCTCAATTTTCATTGCGGTTTTTTCTCCTCTGGTCTTAAATCTACGCTGGATTTTCCCTTCCATTTTAGAATAAATGTCTGATAAATCGTGCTCCATAATTTTTTCAATCTGAATTAGTGTCTGACTTTTGGCCGGTTTTAAACCGGAAGGAGAAATTTGGCGGCTGATTGATTTTTCCGGCAATGAAACCTTTTCAGGAGTAAAAGGCTCCTTTTCTTTTGGCTTTACTTCGCTTCTTTTTTCCGGCAAAGGCAAAAATTCCCCTAATTCAGGAGTTTTAATCCCTTTTTCCGGATGGTTATTCTCACTGGAAGTAAGTAAATCTTCCTGTTCCAAATTTGTTATTTTTTTCACTGAAATAGGACTCATATTATTTATTATACCAAAAAATTGCAGATTTACAAAATTTCATTAAAAATAAAAAAACAAATAACTACCCTGCAGCCAATACCATTTATTGAGGTTATGTGCTATTATTTATTTATAGCAATATAAAATAAAAATATGTCCAACATTAAGAAGATAGAATTCCCAAACTTTGAATGGATAGATATTGAAAATCCAGAAGAAAAAGATATGAACTACCTGGCGGAAAAATACAAATTTCATCCGTTAGATATAGCTGACTGTCTTTCACAAAGCCACAGAAGCAAAATTGATCGATACCCTAAATACACTTTTATAATAAGTATGTTCCCGGTATACAACCGAAAAACCCGCGAAATAAAAGCAGGTGAAATTGATTTTTTCATAAGTAAAAATTACTTAATTACAATTCACCGCCAGGAATTCAAAATATTCATTGATTTTCTAAATCTATTCCGCCTAAGCTCTGATTTAAGACAAAAATATCCTGACAAGTCTCCAGAGAAGCTTTTATATGAAATACTTAACAAGCTTTTTCTGTATTGTATTCCGATGATTGATCATGTCAGTCAAGATTGCGATAATATTGAAAAAGCAATTTTTACCGGTCATGAAAGAAAAATGGTTTCTGAAATATTAATTATCAAAAGAAATATTACCGATTTTCGTAAAACAATGCAGGTACATAAAAATGTACTAAAAAAATTGATTTACACCCTTAAAGAAAGTCAACTTTTTGTGATGAAAAAAACTGATGTTTACTTTGAAAGTTTAATTGATTACACTAAAGAAATATGGGATACTCTTGAAAATCTCAAAGAAAGAATTGAGGCTTTACAGGAAACAAATGAATCACAAATATCTTTCAGACTAAACGATATAATGAGAATTCTGACTATAATCTCTGTTATCACCTTTCCAGTGACCCTGCTTGCTACAGTATTTGGTATGAACACAATAGAATCAATGCCTTTTATCAATAATCCTAATGGATTTTGGTATGTGGTCGGGATAATGATCGTAATAGTTACAGGAATGCTTATAACTTTTAAAAAAAGGGGTTGGCTGTAAAAACTTTATCTTACTCCTAAGAATCTCTGCCTAAAAAATTTAGAGTTAATTTGGCAGAGATTTTATCAATTGACAAAATATAGTAAAAAAATAATTATACTCTACGGCTTTCCTTAAGCCAAATTTTTTTTATTTCTTTAACAGTTTCAACTCTAACCAATTCGCTGCGCAATTGCCCTGCATTAGAAAGGCCTTTTACATAATAGGCCAAATGCTTTCTGGTTTCAAATATCCCCTGTCTGCCTTTTTCTCTTTCAGCAAGTTTTGCGTGTTTTAAAGCTGTTTTTTTTATTTCTTTGAAAGTGAATTCTCTGTATTTTCCATTTTTCAGATAATCCTTAATCTGCTTAAAAAGCCAAGGTTTTCCATAAAGACCGCGGGCCAAACCTAAGCCGTCAACACCGGTCAGATCAAGCATTTTTTTAGCGTCTTGCGGAGAATTTATTCCGCCATTTCCTAAAACTACTCCCGAAAAATTAGCTTTTACTTTTTTGATCATTTCATAATCAATTTCGCCGCCAAAAGGATTTTTAAAGTACCGACCATGAACCATTATCGCTGATATTTTCAATCCTTTTATTGCTTCCAAAAAATCAAGAGCAGTAATATCATCAATTCCGGCTCTGATCTTGACTGAAACCGGCAGCCTGGTATTTTTGATCACTGCTGAAATTAGCTGCCGACAATGTTTAGGATCGCGCATTAAAGTCACTCCCCCGCCATGGGCAACTACTTTCTTGGCCGGACAGCCAAAATTTAAATCAATCCCGGAAAAACCGACTTTTTCAACCATTTTTACCGCTTTTGGAAACATTTCCGGACGCTTGCCAAAAAGTTGGCAGACAATCGGTTTTTCAATCCTGCTGAATTTTAAAAGTTCTAAGGTTTTTTTAGAGTCATAATGCAAAGCATCGGCAGAAACCATTTCCGTGTACATTACATCAGCGCCAAAACTTTTACAAAGCTGGCGAAAAGCTGAATCTGAAACCCCGGCCATCGGAGCCAGCGCCAATATTGGCTTATTTTTTTTACCCAAAGAAAGTTTTTGCCAAAAATTAATCATAGCTTAAATCGTATAAATAAAAAATCTTTTCTAATTAATATCATTGACTTAAATTAATCATATTCAAACTAAAGCCCTAAAAGGGCAAAAGAGAAATAAAGGGTATTAACCGCGGAGCAAGCTCCGCCCACTTCTTTTGCAGTCCCGACGTAAAGACGGGACGGGGTATTATTTTTGGCTCCTCGGCTCGGAAACAATCCGCCTTTGGCGGATTGTTTCACTCACCTTACGTCGCCAATAAAAAAACGACAAAAAAACTGAATAGATAACTATTGCTCAAAAAAATTGGGTCTTGCTGATAAAAAAATGAAAAAAAATTTTTTAGAAAAAATACTATAATCTATCATCTAACTTTCATAAACATTCCCGTTCTGCACTATTTTTCAACGATTATAAAACCGGCTAGCTGATTTATTTAATTTTACTTACTACAAAATCCGCCAGTTCTTCTGCTGAATTCGGTCTGCCTATTAATTCAGCATTTTTTTTCATTTCCGCCACTTTTTGCGGATTTTTAATCAAATCATCAATCGCTTTTATTATCTGTTCGGTATTACTTGCCTTGACTGCCGCATTGCGGCTTGCCAAGTATTCAACATTATCTTCTTCCTGTCCGGGAATAACTTTATTAATTACCATTGGTAAACCTTTAGCCATACATTCGGAAACCGTTAAGCCTCCAGCTTTGGAAAAAATTATATCAGAAACTGTCATTAACTCATACATATAATCAATAAACCCAAAAATTTTAACATTGAAAAAACGTTTGTTTAAATCTGCCTTGTTTAAAGCTTCTCTTAAAGCATTATCACGTCCGGCGACTACTAAAAATTGAACCTTGCCATCATGCTTGTCAATAATGCTATTAATAATGATCTTTAATGTATCAATCCCAAATTGACCTCCAACAATTAAAATAGTAAATGCATCCTTTTTTAGATTGTGTTTTTTTAATAAATCATCTTTATTAAGGGCTAAGGCAAATTTTTTATCAATCGGAATTCCGGTTATCGCAACTTGCTGCCTTTTGACTCCGTAATTAACCAAACAAGCGGCTACATTTTCAACTGCGCCAAAATAATAATTGACTTCCGGGTCAACCCAAAAACTATGACAGCCAAAATCAGTGCAAACCATAGAAGAATATATATCAATTACATCCTTGGCTTTTGAATGGGAAACCAAAATCATTGGCAAAGGATGGGTTGAAATTATAAAATCAGGCTTGAATTCCTGAATGAAAGGAATAAACCTTTTAGAAATCGCCCAACGGGAAATCAAGCTGGGCAAATCTTGCCTTGACTTAGAATTAAATGTTTTATAAAGCCAACCCCAAAGTCCGGGTTTTTTGGCGCTGACCCAATTATACCCGTCAACAAAAATCTTTTTATAAAACTTACTGGCAAAATCAATCACATCAACATTTTTGACTTCAATTTCGGGATACTTTGCCTTAAAAGCGCTTTCAATTGCTTTGGCAGCAGTTACATGTCCCATCCCTCCGGTAGCATAAACGATTAATACTTTTTTAGACATTTTTAAAGAATTAAGAATTAAGAATCAAAAATCAAGGTTAATTTCCTTAATTCTTGATTCTTAATTCATTTCTTAACTTTAATTACATAACTATCTTGTGCGTCCTCTATCAAATAACCAAGCTGATTAATTGCCTTTCTCAGTTCATCTGATTTCTGCCAGTCTTTATTCACCCTGGCTTTTTGCCTTTCTGTTGCAATAAGGACAACTCCTTTTGGAATTTTTTCAACAATACCTAAATCCAAACCTAAAACTCTATCAAAATCTAAAATTGTTTTTAATTTATCTGCTGGCTTTTGATCGTTTTTTAACAAATCCCATAAAATTGCCAAAGATTTAGGCATATTTAAATTATCATTAATAACTTTATTAAAATTCAGCTGATAATCTTTTATTATTTCCCCTTTACCTGATAATTGCCTAATTTGATTTTTTAGTTCAATTAAAGCATTTTGTGCCGCCTGCAAAGCTTCCCAAGAAAAATTCGTCTTTTGTTGCCAATGAACTTGTAAACATAAATATCGATAAGCTAAAGGATCAAAACCTTTATCAATTACTGTTTGCAAAGTAATAAAATTGCCTTCGGATTTGCCCATCCGTAAAGAATCAATTACCAGAAATTCTCCGTGCAGCCAGTAGTTAACAGTTTTTTTACCAATTGCACCTTCATTTTGGGCAATTTCATTGCAATGATGAACCGGTATGTGATCTATTCCGCCGGTATGAACATCAAAATAATTACCAAGATATTTCATTGAAATTGCGCTGCATTCTATGTGCCAACCGGGAAATCCTTTACCCCATGGCGAATTCCAAAGCATTGCATGATTTTTATTCTCGCCAACCGCTTTAATCCACAAAGCAAAATCAGTCGGATTTCGTTTTGTACCTAAATTAACCCGAGCGCCGGGCTTTAAGTCAACTTTATTCAATCTGGCCAACTTGCCGTAATCAGATAATTTGGTCGTGTCAAAATAAAGACCGTCTTCAGTTTCATAGGTATAACCGTTTTTTTCAATTTTCTTTATCAATTTTATCATTTCCTTGACATGATCTGTGACTTTCACCCACTTGTCAGGCTCTAAAATATTCAAAGCGGAAATATCTTTCTTAAAAGCCTTGATATATTTATCAGCTATTTTCAAAAGACTTTTTTTATCAGGAGTAAGACCTTCTCTTTTTATTGCTTTCATCATTTTATCTTCACCCTCGTCGGCATCGGTGATCAAATGTCCGACATCGGTAATATTTTCAATGTGCTTTACTTTGTAGCCGTTATAAATAAATACTCTTTTTAAAATGTCTTCAAAAATATAAGTTCTCAAATTGCCAATATGAGCATAGTCATAAACCGTCGGACCGCAGGCATAAAAACCAACCTTATTATTTTTAATCGGCCTAAACTCCTCTTTTTTTCTCGTTAATGTATTATATAAATATATTTTTTCCATAGTTAAATTTTAACTAATTTTCGCTTTTTAAGCAAGAAAAAACCACTGCTCAAAGCAATGGCTAAATAGAAATATTTATTCCAAAATGGCGTCTGAAATTCAAAATTACGCTTGAAAAAGCAAGACCAAAGCCAAGCCAAGCAATTTTCAGAGCAAAATTCTGCCAAATCGGCCAAATCGCAATAATGATGGCAAGGCTATAGCAAATCATTGCAAATTTGCCAAAAATATTTTCCGGTACTTCGGCTTCAGCCTGAAAATATTTATAAATTGCGGTAATAACGACCACGATTGTTCCAGCTATGATAAAACAACTAAAAGGCTGTCTAGGGTCCAAAATTGAACTATTCCTAATGGTAGAATCAAAAACTTATCAACAATTTTGTCAAAAAGCGAACCAATCTTGGATTCTTTTTTCATCGCCCGAGCCACCGGACCATCAAATAAATCAGTAAGGCAAGCAATTATTACTACTATTGCAAGCCAATAGTTATTCTGATATAATGGCGCTCCTTTTAAGATAAGCCAGAAAATAATTGCCAGCGAAATAAGCAGGCGAAAAGCAGTAATCCGATTTGGAGTGAGCCAGCACGGCCAAAAATTGCAAATAAAAGGAATTAAAACCAGTTCTTTTTTTTCAGCTAGAAATGTCAGACTTTTTTCAATTCTAGCTTCAATAAAAGAAATACCGGCAATCAGCCAGTTAAAACCAACCGGAACTTTCATTTTTTATACCCTTTCTTTAATGAACATTCATAATGAATATCTTAGAAAAAACAAATTTTTTTGTCAAATGGTTAAAAGGTTCAGTATTAAAAAAATTCTTATTTAAAATAAGCTAAATTTATTTATTCTAAAATTTTAAAAAATTAGTTTTCCCACTCTTTACCTTGTCTGACTAAAAGATCTTCTGCTCTCTGCGGTTCGGCCATTATTTCTTTTACCGCTCTTTCCATGCGTGTCCCCTGCGAGCCTTTAATTAAAATCAAATCTCCTTCTTTTATTCTTTGCTTGAGGAATTTGCCAGCCTCGATACTGTCTTTAAAATTAAAACAACAATCCTTTAGCATGCCCGCCTCAACTGCCCCTCTTACTATATCTCGAGAAATTTCCCCAACGGTTATTAAGTAGTCTATTTCATATTTATAAGCCGCTTTCCCTATCTCCTGATGGGCTTTTTCAGCAATAGAACCCAACTCAAGCATATCACCTAAAACCGCATATTTTTTATGATGCTGGTTTAAATTAATTTGATTGAGAAGATACAATGCCTTTTTTGCGGCTAAAGGAGATGAATTATAAGAATCATCAATAATTAAAGTATTTTTTATCCCTTTAATAATACTCATTCTGCCCTTTGGCGGTTCAAAATTCCTCAATGAATCAATGATGTTGTGTAAGTTAAGATTATAGCAAATACCAACGCAAATCGCCGCTAAGGCACTATAGGCCAAATGCTCACCCAATACTCTGGGAAGTAAAACAGGGATGGTTTTACCATGATATTTTAGCTTAAAACTAATTCCCTGAATCGTGGAAACATCTTTATAATTAACATTATGACTGATGGCAATCTCGCTGGCATAAATTTCCGCATGAGGTAATAGTCCAAAAGTAATAACTTTCGCCTTGGTTTTATCTTTCATCTTATTAACCCTTAAATCATCTGCATTCAAAATTGCATATCCGTCTTTTGATAAATTTCTCACCAAAACTCCTTTTTCTTTAGCAATATTATCAAGGCTGCCGAAAAATTCAATATGAGCTGGACCAACAGAAGTAACGACTCCAATTTTTAAAGGAATAAAACCAACCAAATATTTTATATCGCCCGGCCGGTCAGCTCCCATTTCTAAAACTAGTATTTTGGGATAATTTTTATCCTTTAGCAAAATTAATTTAAAGGCTTTGAAAAATACCTTAATCCATTTTGTCAATGACTTGCCACCGGCTTCAACCCCGATAATTGTAAGAGGAATTCCAATCTCGTTATTATAATTTTTAAAATTTTTCCTTGTTTTATATTTACTTGATAAAACTGCATAAATTGCTTCTTTAGTAGTCGTTTTGCCAACACTGCCGGTAATTCCCACAATTTCCGGCTTATACCTGGATAAAATTAGTTTTGCAAAAAAAACAAGTACTAACTGTAAGATTTTTTTAAATATATTTTTCATATTTATAATTATTAATTCAAGCTTTTACTTATCAAATAAAGGGTATTAACCCTTTTTGGCTCCTCGGCTCGGAAACAAAAAGTTGTTAACTTTTT
>CAZCCC010000011.1:0-38791 GCA_964497245.1 uncultured Gammaproteobacteria bacterium
CTCCTATCCACTGTGGGCGTTGAAATTTGAGGGGTCCCATCTCTAGTACGAGAGGACCGAGATGGACGAACCTCTAGTGTACCAGCTGTTCTACCAAGGGCACTGCTGGGTAGCTATGTTCGGTTTAGATAAGCGCTGAAAGCATCTAAGTGCGAAGCTGTCCCCAAGATAAGATTTCATTACAAGGTTCCCGGAAGACTACCGGGTTGATAGGCGGCAGGTGTAAGTGCAGTAATGCATTGAGCCGAGCCGTACTAATTACCAATTCTATTTAACCGCAAGAATTTGGATTTGTTTTAGTTATAGTTTATAATTTTTACAAGTCATTGGAAGTTGCTTTGCCAATTTTTGGCAGAGTTCTTCTGGTAGTTTTACTTGTTATTAAAGTGGGTTTTAGAATCTCCGTGCTTCTAGCGAGAGAGCCACACCCGTTCCCATCCCGAACACGGCAGTTAAGCCTCTCAGCGCCGATGATACTTTAACAGGGAAAGTAGGTCAGCGCGGGGACTGTGAAACTCACTTTTTTCTTAGGAAAAATTTTAATAAAAAACTCCGTTTAGCACGGAGTTTTTTAATTTGACAAAAACAGGTTGGTAGTATAAGATTTGTTTTGCGAGTGTAAATAGTTTGATCTTTTAATTTATAACAGACAGGAGATTAACAATGGGAATTCTTGAATTTATTTTTAGGTTTTTAAGTAATGTTCTTTGGATTATTTTAGCCATTTCAACCGGAAAATTTTCAGAAATTATTCAAGCCCTTATTAATATTGCACAATTGTTTACTGATAATATTGGTTGGTTTTTTTAAGCCTTGCTCGTTTTAATTGCTTCAGGCCTTTTTCAGGCCTTTTTTTATATTGTTTTAGTATTGACTTCTTTTTCTGTATGATGTAGTATGATAATATAATAAATTAATAAAATAAAAAATAAGAAATTAAAGTTAAATTAGGCATTTAGTTTATTATTTTTTTACTTTTTTATCTCAATGGACAGATCAAGACTCACAATTACACTAAAAAAGGATATTCTGAAGCAATTGGATGAATATATAGACGGTTCAAGAATCAGAAATCGTTCCCATGCCATTGAATATGTTTTAAGTAAATATTTTGCCCCAAAAATAAAAAGAGCTGTTATTTTAGCTGGTGGTAAGGGTTTGAAAATGAGACCTTTTACCTATGAAATGCCAAAGGCAATGATTCCGGTTAATGGTCGGCCGGTTTTAGAACACATAATTGAAAATTTAAGGCGCTATGATGTTCGCGATTTGATTGTTTCAGTTGGTCACATGGGAAGTAAAATTAAGCAATATTTTGGTGATGGTTCTAAATTTGGGGTAAAAATAATTTATCTTGAACAAGGTAAATCAGAAACCGGTACCGCCGCTCCAATTATGCAGGCAAAAAATATTATCGGCAACAATCCTTTTTTAGTTTACTATGGTGATGTATTAGCGAATATTGATATAGATGACATGATTGATTTTCATATTTCAGCTGGTGGATTAGCAACTTTAGCTTTAACTTCAATAAATAAGCCGGCTGACTGGGGGGTAGTTAGACTTCAAGGCGGAAAAATTTATTCCTATTTGGAAAAGCCGGATCATCGCAAGAATTTATCACATATAATCAATGCCGGGATTTATATTTTTGAACCTAAAATTTTTGATTATTTAAAAAACGCTAAAAGGCTTGAACAAGATGTATTAATGAGGCTGGTTGAGCAAAGAAAACTTTCCGGCTATATGTTTGCCGGATCATGGTTTGATGTTGGCAATCCGGAAATTTATCAGCAGGCGGTTAAAGAATGGAAAAATTGATTGTATTTATAATTTTAAGGTTTAATTAATAAATTACCACCTGAACTTCTAAAACCTAATTTATCAAGAAAATTTTAATAAACTAGGTTTTAGAAGTTTGAATGAACATTGACAACTAATGGAGGATATCAGCTATGAAGGTGATAGGTTTTTTATGTCCAAGAGTAAAAGCCTTGGTTTTTGACATTGACAATACTGTTTATTCGCGGTCGGAAGAATATTTTGCTGAAGGTAGCAGACGGGAACTTGAACTTTCTGCAAATGCTATTGGCATACCCTTAGCTGTATTTCTAAAAGCTTTTGAAAAAAAGCGAAATGAAATTTCGGCCAGAGAAGAAAGGAAAGTGGCGGTGACTGAAACGGTCTATGCTCTTGGTGTTACCCCTAAACAATGGAGTAGTTTACGTCTGGTAGCCTGGCAGCCGGAGAAATGGATTTCTTCGGATCCCGATATTTCTAATCTTTTTGCGGAACTAACCGGTCGCTACCATGTTGCCTTCGGTACCAATTCACCAGTTGAAATTGGTTTACGTGTTCTGCAGACTATTGGTATTGCCCAAGCTGCACCAGAGATAAAAGTGTTTGGTCCCGAAAATTTAAATTTTTCAAAGCCAGAGCCGGAGTTTTTTTGCGGAATTTCTGATTTTCTTGGTTTATCGGCTTCAGTTTGTATTTCAATTGGTGACCGAGAATTTTCTGATGGTTCGCCGGCAATTAAAGCAGGTTATGCCGGAGCAGTAATTGTTCACAAAAGTACAGAAGAACTCCTTGGACTTGGAGATTGTTTATTAAATGGGCGTTGGTCAGAATTGAATGAAAGGAGGAAATAATGTTTCAGCAGGTAATTTTAGGTAATTTAGCAAAAGAAAGAGTGTCACTTGTTGGTGTGACTGGACAGGCTGGTGCAGGCAAGACAACCCACATTACTCCGCTTATAGGGACAATTGTTCGTGATGTTGGTTTTAATTTTGCCTGTTTAAGTCTTGATACTTTTTTTATTCTTTCAAGTGCTGATCGCAAGACTTGGCTTGAAGAAGGAGTAAAAATTAGTTGTGAAGAAGGATTACGTCGCGCTAATCAGATGACTTGGTGGAATTTTGCAAAAGCCCAAGAAGCAATCAACTTACTTTTAAGTGGCAGAGAACTACATCTTGAGGGCGTCTATAATCGCGCAGACAAAGGTGAATTGACCGGTGAAGTTCATATTGCACCTTCCCGAGAAGGCATGCTAATTGCTTTTGAAGGGGTTGGCGTTTGCCATCTTAATGGTATGGCTGAATTGTTTTTTACTTATGCACCAGCTGAAGTTCGTCTTGAACGGCTTCGTCAGCGTGATAAACATCGTCAAGGTCAGGAAGTCTTTGAAAGATTCCGTGTGACTCAATCCTTTGAACGCAACTACTTTCCCCTTTATTGGGATAGAATAACACGGTTTATTGATAATAGCGTTGACTATCCTCAAATTTTGCCTTTAATGGCTGCTGACTATGCTCTTTCGGAGGAAGGACTCTCAATAGAATAAAAAAATAAAAGCGGGCTGTTTTAATTAGATAGACGAACCGCTTTTTTTTATACCTAGATTTTTTTGATTAGATCAAGATTAATTTCTTTTAAATCGTTTATAATAAAATCAGCTTCAAGTAAAGCATTCTTTGGGGTATAATTATGATTTAGACCAATACATATCATTTTGGCATTTTTTGCCGAGCCAATACCATCTTTTGAATCTTCTATAACAATACAATTAGACGGCATAACGTTTAATTTTTTTGCTGCTAAAAGATAAATTTCCGGATCGGGTTTGAGATTTGTTATATCATCTATTGAAAGAATAACATCAAAATAATTTTTTATTTCAAGCCAATTTACCATATTTTCAATCATTCTTGATTCGTTTTGTGAGACTAGGGCCAATTTAAAATTATTTTTTTTAAGGTATTCTAAAATTTCTTTTCCACCAGTAACTTTTTTTACATATTTTTTTGGCTGATTGTTAAATAATTCTCTTTTTAGTTGAGTTAGTTTTTGGGTATCAATTTTTTTTTGTTGTTCTTTGGTTAAAATATCATTCCAAAAATCTTTTGATTTTCTTCCTGCTTTATATTTAAAATCACTATCTTTAATAAAAATTCCTTTGCTTTTAAGATATTTTTGATAAAACTTAAAAGTTTCCTTTTCGGTTTTAATTAGAACTCCATCTAAATCAAATAAAATTGCTTTTATCATACAAAATTATATTAACATTATTATTTTTTTTTATCAAACTAATGTATTTAATTGACACTTTTATTATTATTATTTAGCTTAATTAAGCTAAATATTTTATTTATCCACATTTTTTGTCGGAAATAAATTGACAAGTTTATTTATAGGTGTATAATGTTTTTATCTGTGTTTTTTAACTTTTAATGGGATATATTATGGTGGAAAGAATTCTTGAAAAAATCGGCTTAAACGAAAAAGAGATAAAAATTTATCTTTCTTGTTTAAGATTGGGACCATCTTCAGTACGTAATATTGCCCAAGAATCAGAGATTAATCGCGGGACTACATATGATATTTTAAAAAATTTAAAAGAAATGGGCTTAGTAAGTTATTATCATAAAGATAAAAATCAGTATTTTATCGCTGAAGATCCTAAAAAAATAGAAGACGTTTTGGAACAAAAAAAGAAGCAGCTTGTTGAAACAAAAAAAGAAATTGAAAAGATAATTCCCGAGTTAAAGTCAATTTACAATAATGCTAAAAATAAACCAGTTGCAAAATTTTATGAAGGCTATTCAGGGATAAAATTAATTTTACATGATGTATTACACACATTGAGAGACTCTGGAGAAAAAGAATATTATGTTTATTCCTCCTCAGAAATTAAAGATTATCTTTATAATGTGTATCCGCAGTTTTCTGCCGATAGAATAAAGGAGGATATAAAAGTAAAAGTTGTTTCAATTGGTCCCGGCGGGGAGATGCGAGGACTTGATGAGCGCAAGTGGCTTACCAAAGAAGAAAGTACTCCAACTTATACTTTAATTTATAGCGGCAAAGTGGCAATGATTTCTATTGATAAAAATCAGCGTCCAATTGGAGTAATTGTTGAAGATGTAAATATTTATCAAACACAAAAAATGATTTTTGATTTTGTTTGGGAAAAGCTATAGGTTTACCCCGTTAGAAATTATGGCTTATTATATATATGTTTTAAAGAGTGTAAAAGATAATAATTGGTATACCGGTTGCACAAATGATTTAAAAAGGAGACTAGTTCAACACAATAGTAGTAAGAAGTTTCCGATGGTATTTAGAATTCCTTTTAAATTAATTTATTATGAAGTTTGTTTAAATAGTAAAGATGCTTTTGCTCGAGAGAAATATTTAAAATCAGGTATGGGTAAAAGGTATATAAAAAATAGATTAAAATATTATTTTAATTCATAATTTCTAACGGGGTATATGTGTGGAATAGTCGGTTACATTGGTAAAAAACAAGCAGCACCGATTTTACTCGATGGCCTTAAAAGGCTTGAGTATCGCGGTTATGATTCAGCCGGAATCGCCATTTGGGACGGCAAGGATATCAATGCCTTAAAAGTTAAAGGACGTGTTGCTGAATTATTAAATTTGGTTAATGAAAAAAAACCTGATGGCGCAGTCGGTATTGCCCATACTCGTTGGGCGACGCATGGCGAACCTTCTGAGGTAAATGCCCATCCTCATCATGATAATGATAATAACGTTTACGTCGTTCATAATGGCATTGTTGAAAATTTTAAGTCGCTTCGAAGCAGTCTGGAAAAAGAAGGCTGCAAATTCATTTCCGAAACAGACACAGAGGTTATTGCCCATTTGGTTGCAAAATTTTTAAAGAATAGTGACAGTTTGGAGCAGGCAGTTCGAAAGGCGCTTCATTTAATAAAAGGCACTTATGCCTTGCTAATTATTGCCAAATCCGAGCCGGGCACTTTAATTGCCGCCCGTTTTAGCAGTCCTCTCCGGATTGGAATCGGCACCGATGAATTGATTGTTGCCTCAGACCCTTCAGCAATTTTAAACTACACTCAGAAAATCGTAACTTTAAGTGATAAGGAAATTGCTGTTTTTAAAGACGGGGACTATACAATTTCCAGTCTTAATGGCGGAAAAGTAATAGATAAGGAAATTGAAAAAATAGAATGGGATTTGGAGCAGGCGGAGAAAGGCGGTTTTGAACATTTTATGATCAAAGAGATTTTTGAACAATCGGAAACTATTCAAAATAGCTTACGTGGTCGGCTTATATTAGATGAGGGAAAAGCGGTTTTAGGTGGATTAAAAAATGTTGAAGATCGTTTGAGACAGATTGAACGTTTAACCATTGTTGCCTGTGGTACGGCTTATTATGCTAGTCTGGTTGGTGAGTATATGATTGAGGAATATGCCGGACTTTCGACTGAAGTTTGCGTTGCCTCAGAATTTCGTTACCGCAAACCCATTTTAAATCCGAAAACCGATGCCGTTTTAGTTTTAAGCCAGTCTGGTGAGACAGCCGATACATTGGCAGCTGTCAGAGAAGCAAAAGAAAAAGGCGTGTTAACTTTGGGAATTGTTAATGTCATTGGCAGCACCATTGCTCAGGAAACAGATGCCGGAATTTATAACCATGCCGGTCCGGAGATCGGGGTTGCCTCAACTAAAGTTTTTGTTTCCCAACTTACAATTCTTTCTCTTTTGACATTATTTTTAGGAAGGCAACGGCAGATGTCGGTTGTAATGGGTAAAAGAATTGCCGAAGAGCTTTTGAGAATTCCAAATTATATAAATCAAATTTTGCAAAATAATGACTTAGTCAGAGAAGTTGCCAAGAAGTATTATAAGTATGATAATTTTTTCTTTTTAGGCAGAAAATATAATTTTCCGATTGCCATGGAGGGAGCTTTGAAATTAAAAGAGATTTCTTATATCCATGCCGAAGGCGGATCTTCCGGAGAACTAAAGCACGGGCCCCTGGCAATGATTGATCCTGAGTTTCCGACGGTTTTTATATGTCCCAAAGACAGTGTTTACGAAAAAAATATTTCCAACCTTGAAGAAGTAAAAGCCAGAAAAGGTAGGATAATTGCCGTTGCCACTTTTGGGGATGAAGAAATTAAAAAAGATGCCGATGACATATTCTATATTCCCAAAACCCTAGAAATGTTAACTCCGATTTTAGCGGTAGTCCCATTACAGCTTTTTGCTTATTATGCAGCGGTTTTAAAGGGTTGTGATGTTGATAAGCCGAGGAATTTGGCCAAGAGTGTGACAGTGGAATAATTCTTTTGATTTTATTGCTAGTGGCGATTGGAAAATCGCTACTGTAAAAAATTAAATGTTTCATGTTTAAAATAAATATATGAAAATCATTCTATACGAAAACAACCAAGTAAAAAATTTATACCCAATTACCCTGACTCGGCCGGCTTTTGATATAATGTGCGGTGGAACAAATTTGTATGATATGTTAAAACAGGCTTTAAAACCGGTTAAAATTGATTATCTAATTCGAGACTATTTAAAAAAGACTGCTGAGCAAAAATATGAAAGACAAAAGCAGGAGGAAAATGTGGTTTTGTTTTTAGATGCGAGCTTAATACCTGATTTTAAGCAAGCTAAATTGATGAATTTTAAAAATAGCGTAATTTTAAAAAATCAAAATCAAATGATCGGCGCTTACTTGGATTTGGCTGAGCTGGAAATTTCAAGAAGCCAGATTTACCGAATGAAACAGGAGGAGGTAATTGATTTTTTGAAAAATTTAAAATTGAAAACAAAAAATATTGATTGGCCTTTGCTTGAGTATCAATGGCAGGTAATTACTTTCAATGAAGAAATTTTGGCTTCTAATTTGGATTTTTTAAAACAAGGCTTAACGGAAATTTTTCCTAAAGTTTTTGTAGGAAAAAATGTTAAACTGCCAAGCGAAGTTGTTTTAAATTCAAGCTACGGTCCGATTATTATTAATGACAAGTCGCAGATTTTGCCATATTGTCATTTGATTGGTCCTCTTTATATTGGTAAAAATTGTTTAGTTAGGGAATTTACAATTTTAAAATATAGCTGTTGTATTGGTGATGTTTGTAAGGCGGCCGGAGAAATAGAAGCAACAGTTTTGCAGGGTTATTCTAACAAAAATCATTTTGGTTTTATAGGTTATAGTTATTTGGGTGAATGGGTAAATTTGGGTGCCGGAACAACTAACTCAAATTTAAAAAATAATTATAGTTCGGTCAGAATGGCGGGAATTGATACCGGCCAAATGTTTTTAGGCTGTATTTTGGGTGATTATTGTCGGACAGCAATTAATACTTCAATTTATACTGGAAAAATAATTGGTATAAATAGCCATATGTATGGAACAATAGTTGATGATGTTTCTTCCTTTGTCCACTATGCCAAAGATTTCGGTTGTATTGTTGAATATGATATAGATAAAGCCTTGGAATTGCAAAAAATTGTAATGGCTAGGCGAGGGTTAAAACAACAAAAATCAGATATTGAGTTATTGAAAAGAAATTTTGAGTTAACTAAATATGACCGTAAGATTAATAAAATTAAAAAAGGCAAAATAATTTTTAAATAATTTTATGGATAATATTGATAAAATCCAAGTCGTTATATTGGCTGCCGGACATGGCAAGAGAATGGGTCGAAGTGATTTGCCAAAAGTGCTTATTCCTTTTAAAGACAAGCCTTTGATTCAACACTTATTGGAGGCAATTAAAGAATCAGGAGTCTGTCAAAAACCGGTAATTATTGTTGGTCAAAAAGCTGAAATGGTAAAAGCTGAATTGGGAACTGAATATACTTACATTTTTCAGCCCGAACAATTAGGAACAGCCCATGCGGTGATGTGTGCCAGAAAAGAACTTGAAGGAAAAGTGGAAAATATAATGGTTCTTAACGGTGATCATCCTTTAATTACCGCTGGTACAATCAAAAAGTTGGCTGAAAATCATCTTAGACAAGGTGCGGTTATAACAATGGGAGTTGCAAAGACAGTTGATTTTGAAGGTTGGAAAAAAAGTCTTTATGATTATGGCCGGATTATTAGGAATGTGGAAGGCGGGCTGATTAAAATAGTGGAAAAAAAAGATGCCAATCCAAACGAATTGGAAATCAAGGAGCTTAGCCCTAATTATTTTTGTTTTAAAGCGAATTGGCTTTGGCAGAATATGGGCGGTTTAAAAAATGACAATGCCGCTTCAGAATATTATTTGCCTGATTTTTTGGCAATAGCCTGCCGGCAACAATACGAAATTGCCACAGTTGAAATTGATCCAAAAGAGGCTTTGGGAATAAATACCCCTGAGCAGCTAAAATTAATAGAAAGCTTTATATGAATTGTGTTTAATCATTTGCTACCAATCGTAAATTGGCAACAAATTAATTGAACATTAAAAATATGAGTGGAGGACCCCGCAATGAAAAATGTTGTCGGAATTGTATTGGCTGCGGGGCATGGCTCTGTGGCAACCTTAATGAATATATCAAAATTAGTTGAGATGGTTGATAATAAACCAATGGTTTGCCGACCGGTTCAAATATTGCGTGATGAACTTAAATTACCAACTTTGGTGGTAACAAACGAACGTTTTTTTGAACAAATTACGGATGCACTAGATTGCCATCCTAAAGATTTTTTTGTTCATCAGTCAGACCGAACAGGAACCGCCGGCGCAGTTAAAGAGTGTTTGCCAAAACTCGCAACTTTTAAAGGGATTAAGCATGTCGTAGTTTTATATGGTGATATGCCTTGCTGGAAAACAAATACTATATGCAAGTTGATTGAAAATCATATTCAAAGAAACGCTGTTCTTTCAATGTTTCGTATTGACCTTAGAGGAAAATTTTCATTTTGTGTAGAAAATTTTGGGAGAATACTTTATGGAGAAAACGGAAATATAATCGCTATACGCGAGCCTTATGAAATGAAAGCAGAAGAATTAAATTCTGCCCGATATGTTAATCCTTCCGCTTGGGTTTTTAATTTAAGCTGGCTTAAAGAAAATATTCCCCATTTAAGGCCCCACGATAAAGGAGATGGATACGCCCATGAATATTGGTTGCCGGATTTGGTCTTATTGGCAGTTAATCAAAAAAAAGAAATAGTCAGTGTAGAACTGGCTGATGCTCGTGAAGCACTGGGAGTAAATACTTTGCAAGATCTGAATTTTGTCCGTGAAAATATAAGGAGGATATAATTATGATAATCTTTAGTCTCGGCGCAGATTATAATTCCGAAAAAGTGTTAAAAGCGATATCTTTTATTGCAGAAAAACTTGGTTGGATTTGTGAAATCTTTGATCATGATTTCCATTTAACAGTAGAACCTTATAAATTATCAGGCATCAACAAAAGAATTTATCTTTGTGCTGATGATGGAAGTATTTCTTGTAAGATTATTTTTGCTCCAATCCCGGTTAATAGTCGATGTCATGAACTTTGTTTTGATGTTAAGGCTGATAATTTAACAAATTTTGAGGCCTTTAATAATAAAAATGATACTGAGCTATTATTAAAATTGTTTTCAGCTATAAGAGATTATCTTGTCAGAGATGCTTGGGGGGATAAAGATTACTGATTAGTTAAGTAGTTGCAGCAAATATTGCTGCGACTTTTTTATTTCCTAACAGGAAATCTCGTACTCAAAATCCCCGACAATGCCGGGGATTTTGAGTGTGGGGAGGACGTCATTTAATAATTGCTCAATTTATTTTTTAGTGATAAACTATAGCCGTATGCGCTACATTGCCGATTTACATATTCATTCAAAATATTCCCGGGCCTGCTCAAAAGATTTGGAAATCCCTAAAATTAATGAATGGGCAAAGGTTAAAGGAATTGACATTATTGGTACCGGTGATTTTACTCATCCTCTTTGGCTTAAGCATTTAAAAGAAAACCTATTTGAGAGTAAGCAGGGTCTTTTTAAATCTAAGGATGACAAAAATTCTTTATATTTTATGTTGACATCTGAAGTAAGCTGTATTTACAAGCAAGAAGACAAGGTCAGGCGTCTTCATATTTGTATTTTTTCTCCCAGCTTTAAATCAGTTGAAAAAATTATTCAAGTTTTGGAAAAAAGGGGAGTAAATCTGAAATCAGACGGTCGGCCGATAATGGGAATTCATGCTGATGAATTGGTAAAAATTATTTTAGATGTTAATGAAAAGAATTTAATTATTCCGGCTCACGCTTGGACGCCGTGGTTTTCGGTTTTTGGATCTTATTCAGGTTTTAATTCTCTTGAAGAATGTTTTGGTAGTCAAAGTAAATATATTTATTCAATTGAGACAGGTCTTTCATCAGATCCTCCGATGAATTGGCGAGTTTCAGCTTTGGATAAAATTACTATGATTTCAAATTCCGACGCTCATTCACCGGCAAATTTGGGAAGAGAGGCAAATGTTTTTGAGATTCCTGAAAATAAATTAAGTTATGATGAGATTTATCGGATAATTAAAGAAAAAGACAAAAAAAGATTTTTATATACCATTGAATTTTTTCCCGAGGAAGGCAAATATCATTTTGATGGGCATCGCGATTGCAAAATTCAGCTAAAGCCGGAACAAAGCGAAAAATCCAAAGGCCTTTGTCCGGTCTGCAAAAAGCCATTAACTATCGGCGTGTTAAATCGCGTTTATCAGCTGGCTGACCGCAAAGAAGGATTTAAGCCAGATACGATTGGCTATAAAAGTTTGGTGCCGCTTGCAGAAATTATTGCCGATGTTTTGGGGCAGGGGAAACTGACAAAAAAAGTTGATGTCCTTTATCGTGATTTAATTAGTAAAGGTGGAAGCGAATTTAAAATTTTATTGGACATACCTGTGGAAGAATTAAAAAAAATTGTTTTGCCGGAAATTGCTTTGGCAATAAAAAATGTCAGAGAAGGAAAATTGGAAATTTTTCCGGGCTATGACGGCGTTTACGGAGTGGTTAAGGTTTTTAAGGAAGGACAATTAAAAAAACCAATGCAAAAAAGCATGCTGTAGTTGTGTTTAAAAAAATCAAATTTACCTTTTTGTATATTAATGCTATAATATATTTGTTATAAATATTAAATTATTTTATGGAATTTATGAAAAAGTTAGCCTTAAAAAAAATTCATCTTGGTCTGGCAGGATTAATTATTTTTTTCTTTATTTTTTTAGCTGCAGTATTAGTTGGTTATACAGCCTTTAAAACTGAATCGGCCATAGCTAGGTCAGGTACTGGTATTAGAATAACTTCCAGTCCAATTAAATGCGTATTGGATCCTGATACTAACACTTGTCCTAATTGCTCTATTTGCGGAGACAATTCAAGGTGTGGCAATATTTATCAAGTTAGAGCCACATTTATCAGCGGTATTAATAATTTATATAAAAAATCCGCTCTTTGTTTAACCAATCAAACTCCTCCTAACGGCGGAAATTTTCGCAGCGGCAACCGGTGTCTCGGATTTGTTGCAGGGGGTTACCCCAATGTTTTAAGAAATTTCGGTTGTAGTCGGTAATTTTTATAGTTAATTTTTTTTGAGTTATTATATAAGCAGTGCTGATCTTTAAGTCTCTTGATCTTTTTAAAAAACAAAAAATAATTTATGGTATTAATAAGGTTAAAAATAAATATAAAGGAGGAATAGATTTCATGAATACGTTTTTTGTAGAAGCTGTCCATGTCATTTTAGGGTTTTTATTTTTTGCCACTGGACTTATTTTTATAAATGCCGGTAATAGCTTGAATGCATTTTTTTGTGTCAGCGTTGGTGTGAGTTTTCTAATTATTGGAAAACAAAATTAATTCTCCGTAAAAGAGCACCAAAATAATTTTTGCGGAGATTTTTTTTACGAAAAATATTAAAACAAAAATTCCCACTTTAGCAGGAATTTTTGTTTTGAAATCTATTTTCTATCTTTTTTTCTTTTTTGCAACTTTTTTCTTCGGAGCTTTTTTAGCTACTTTCTTTTTTGCAACTTTTTTCTTTACAACTTTTTTCTTCGGAGCTTTTTTAGCTACTTTCTTTTTTGCTACTTTCTTTTTTGCCATTTTATTTCACCCCCTTTCCCTCTCTTAGAGTTTTAAATTATTTTAAAAATAATTTTATAATTTAATTATACAATTTTTTTAATTAATTAACAATATTTTTTTTATCAAACTGTGGATAACTTTTATAAATACAATATAAATAAAAATATTTTTTAATTTACTGAAAAAATTTATTGTTGAAATGACGATAATTTTTTTTAATTAAGAATAAAATAGAAATTATTTAGTTTTGATTTTTAATTTATATTTATTTTAAAGATGAGAAAATTTATAATTGTATTTTTTAGTTCAGTTTTAATTATATTTGGTAAATATTTAAAAGTAACAGGATAAAACCGAGTGGTTTTGTTACACACACTAATAATTTAAATTTTTTCAATAGCAATTAACAATATGAATTAAAAAAATAAATAAAAAAACCACCAGAGGTCTTGTGACGTAGTGGATTTTTGACGAGTTCAAAACTCGTCTGTTAAGGTTTGCGACGAAAAATTCGCCATCCAATCGTGTTGGTGACCCGCACGGGTTCGATCCCACCATTAGTGGTGAACTCGATTTCACCAGACCGGTACAAACTGATCCGCATTGAAAGACCTGAATGGATGTTCTCCACGAAGAGTTCACCCGACGGGTTTGTAAAAACCTTCATATTGTTTCCTCTGTAGTGCACAGGGAACTGGCCATTTGCCGTTGTGGTTGCCATTTGGAATCTCCTTTTGTGTTTGCGGCTTCGGATTACTAAAAAGCAAGGTAGCACATTTATGTTATTTTGTCAAACCCAGTTAACCGGGTATTCTTAACAATATGGAACAAGGACTTTTGATTTTTCAGCTTTGCTGAGTGTATAAATAAACATATTATTAAGTAAAAAATTAATTTGATTCTTTAATAAGATAAAATTATTAAATAGGCAGTTTTTTCTCAAAATAATGTTTATAAAGACAAAACATTAACATTAACTGTTGAATAAAAAAAACAACGGTCATAAAGCCGTCATTTCATTTTTATACTAAATTGTCTTGGTGGACCCGACGGGTTCCTTACCAAAGGCGAGTGTATCTTTTTTAATTAAGGTGGTGTAGAACCTTTTATATTCTGCTTGTCCCGAAAAATTGTGGTGGACCGTGAGAGACTCGAACTCTCGACCCCCTGCTTGCAAAGCAGGTGCTCTACCAACTGAGCTAACGGCCCACCACAATTTTTCGGGGATCCCGATTCCACCGTAGGCGGACATAGGGACAGCTAAACTGCAGGCCACTTATTTCTAATTGGCAAAACCGCTAAATAAACTTCCAAATATCCACATTATAACAGATCCTGCCATATTGGTCATAACTAAAAATCCAATAATGCAAATTATAATCCCGATAATTTTATAGGCAAGCCGGCTTCCACCCTCTGTGCCCAAATACTTATCCGCTGAAGGAATTGCGCCAAAGTTTTGATAAAACCATTCAGCCTTTATTGTAATAACAGCTCCAATTACTACAATAAATAAACTTACTATGATTCTTAGAACCATATATTTATCTTACTAAAAATATTTAATTTTATTTTTTATACAAATGGGTGGTAAGGGATTCGAACCCGTGACCTTCTCGGTGTAAACGAGACGCTCTAACCAGCTGAGCTAACCACCCCAGGTTATTTACAAGGTTTTAAAATTGGTTATTAAAGGTCTAAGCGGATTTAGAATAATTTTTTAGCTTAAAAGTGCGGACGGGGAGACTCGAACTCCCAAGCCTTGCGGCACATGCACCTCAAGCATGCGCGTATACCAGTTCCGCCACGTCCGCAAAACTCGTGAAGTAAAATTTTTATAACTCGGGAAATCGATCTATTTCAAATTAAAAATAAGTCAAAAATTATTTATTTTCAATCTTTTTCTCCTTCAGCCTTTTTTTGGAATCACGCAGGTAATAAAGTTTTGCCCGTCTTACCCTTGCCTGCTTTACTCGTTCAATTTTTATTACATTTGGAGAGTTAATCGGGAATATTTTTTCTACACCAATACCATTTGACACCTTTCTTACGGTAATTGTTCCTCCTGCTTGCTTTCCATGTTTTTTTGCTAGAATAATGCCTTCAAATACTTGGATTCTTTCTTTTTCCCCTTTAGGACCTTTTTCTCTAATTTTTTGGTGGACTTTAATAGTCATACCAGGCTTTATTTCCGGTATTTCTTCCCTCTTAATCTTTTTTTTATTCTCATTCTCTTTTTTTTGCTGGATTGTCATATTTTTTATGGATTTTGTCATTATATTATTATTGACAAATTTAAATGATTATTAATTAATACTTAAAAACTATAATCTAAAATCAAAAAAAAGTCAATCCCAAACTGGCCTTTTAGTAGTTGAACTGAAATTTATATATTATTTTTTATAATATCTAAAACTTTTTTTATAGTTTGTTTAAGCTGGTTTTTTTCGTTTATAATTATATAATCATATTTTTTAGCCAAAGTTAGTTCTTTTTTGGCATTTTTAAGTCTAAGCTCTATTATTGCTTTTGGCATTTTGCCTTTTTCTCGATAGTTGATTCTGTTTTGCAGTTCCTTTAGATTTTTAGTCTTTAAAAATATAAGAATGGTTTCTTTCGGCATTTTTTCTTTAATTTGGATTGCTCCCTGGACGTCAATGTTCATTAATATACTATTTTTTTTCAGTCGGTCTTGAATTGTTTTTTTGTCTGTTCCATAAAGATTGTCGTGGACTAACGCCCATTCTAAAAAATCTCCACGGTTTATTTTTTCCCTGAAGTCTTTTTCAGAAATATGGATGATGGTTTTGTCTTCTTTTTTCCCCAGCCTTTTTGTTCTGGTTGAATAAGTGACGGAAGTCTTTAGAAAGGGGAGTTTCTTCATAACTCCTTTAGCAGCACTGGTTTTTCCCACACCCGACGGTCCGGAAATTATGAAGATTTTTCTTTGGTTTTTTTTGTTATTTTTTTTGTCCATCAAGAATTTTTTTTAATTTATCAGGCAGAGGTGAAAAAAATTCAACCCATTCATTTTTTGTGTTTTTAAATCCTATTTTTTGGGAGTGAAGGAATATTCTTTCAACATCAATCACTTTTATTTTTTTTCTTAAAAAATGAAGAAATTTATTTTTTGGTTTGTAAATTGGATCACCTATTATCGGATGGCCGATAGCTTGAAAATGTGCTCTGATTTGGTGAGTTCTGCCGGTAAAAATTTGGATTTCCAATAAAGTGTAGTCTTTTATATATTTTAATACTTTGTAAGCGGTTTTTGCAAATTTGTCGCGTTGCATCAGTTTTTCATTTTTCTTTTTTGGGTGAGCAACGAATTGGCCGTTTTTATTCCTGCCGATTGGTAAATTGATTTCTCCTTTTGAGTTTTCAATTTTTCCATAAACTAAAGCAATATATATTTTTTTTACCTGTCTCTTTTTAAATTGCTCCTTCAAATTGTTAAATGCTTGATTATTCTTTGCAGCAACGATCACGCCGGAGACGTCTTTGTCTAGACGATGAATTATCCCGCCGCGGTATTTATTTTCACCGATATTTGTAATTTCTGGATATTTTTTAGCAAGCCAGTCAGCCATTGTGTTTTTTTCGCCCAGATCGGTTGAATGAGTAAGCATTCCGGAAGGTTTTTCCAGTACCAAAAAATCATTATCCTCAAAAATAATTTTTGGTTTAAGTTTTTGGGTATCTTTTTCAGTTTCTTTAATATTTTTATTTTTTGAAATTTTGGCTGACAGAGAAATTGATATTTTTTCTTCAATTTTGAGAAAATGATGAACTTTTGTTTTTTTTCCATTTATTAAAATTAATCCGTTTTCAATCATTTTTTTAATTTGTGAACGGGTTTCATTTTTTAAATACTCGGACAAAAATTTATCCAATCTTTTTCCTTTATCATTGTTTTTAATTATTATTTTTTTAATCATTGATAAAAATTATTTTTTGTTGATTAGTTTTTCGCCTATCATGTCTAGTGCCTGTTTTTTATTTTTTACCTTTCCTTTAAGCTGCGCTTCGCGGACTAAATTTAGAAGCTGCCCAATTTTTGGCCCACTTGAAATTTTTAGTTTTTTCATAATATCGTTGCCGGATAAAAGAGGTTTTGGTAATTTTTTATCTTTTTTGTTTTTCGGTTTTAATTTGTTTATTCTTTTTTTTAAAATATTGTATTCAGTAAAGTCAGGTTTTCCAGAAGGAGGAATAGTTGCTGAAATGTCAGCAAAAATAAGCATCATTAAATCTTTTCCGGGAAAATTTGGGTTAAAAAAATATTTTTCAATTGTAGTGTCTTTCATTGTTGAAGTTTTACTGTGCGTCGGCAGCATATGTTTGGATATTATTTTTTCAACAATATCAATGTTAACACCGGCTGAGGCTAGTTTAATTCTTTCGGCAATTTCACGAAATTTTTTGGAAGACACACTGTCATGATTGTTGAAACGCAACCGGTCTGAACGGGTAATGGTATAAGGTTTGCCAATATCATGAAAGAGAAGACCCCAAATTACTTCTTGTGGCAAAGCTTGGTTTTCAAATTCTTTTCTAAAAGCTTCGCTTTTTAGGTTCTTTATCGCCAAAATTGTATGCTTGAAGCAGTCACCCTCGGAATGAAAATTTTTAGGTTGGGGGCAGCCTTTCATTTTTAAAATTTCAGGCATCAGAGTTTCAAAAACACCACTTTTAGTAAAAAGTTCAATTGCTAAAGTAGGATTTTTAAATAAGGCTTTATTTAGTTCCTTGGAAATGACTTCGTACGGGACAATTCTTTTGTTTTCAATTTTTTTATTTAAGTTGCAAATTTCTTTTTTGGCGGCAAACCAAGTTTTTTTGGCAATTTTAAAATCAAGCTGGCAGGCAAAGCGGATTGCCCTGAGTATTCTGGAATAGTCTTCTCTAAATCTCAATTCTGGCTTTCCAACCGCGCAAATAAAGCCTTTTTTAAGATCAGACAGGCCGTTAAAAGGATCAATTAAGCGGCTTTTATTTTCTAGTTTAGAATCAGAGATTTTAAATGCCATGGCGTTAATGGTAAAATCACGTCTACTTAAATCTTTTTCAATTTTTAAACCGGAGTTGCTTTGGATTTTAAAATCTTTATAAGCGCCTGAATAATTTAATGAATGTTCGGTTCTGGGTAAGGCTATATCAATCTCTAGACTTTTCCATTTTTTGGGTCTGAATTTGAAAACGCCGAATTTTTTTCCGACCAGGCTGACTTTTCCCTGGCTGGCTAAAAATTTTTGTAGCTCATTTTTAGAAACATTCCGAATTACAAAGTCAAAATCCTTGGTTTCTCTGTCCAAAATTGCATCTCGGACTGCTCCGCCAACTAAAAAAATTTCAGCTTTTGGAAATTTTTCAGTAAGTCGTTTAGTAAAGGGCTTTTGGGCCCAATTTTTAAGATTTTTTTGCCAACTATCCATGAGTTTATTTTAGCATAAGAATAAGAAATCAAGAAATTAAGTCTAAATTATGCTTTAATTTTTTAATTTATTGATTTCTTGATTTCTTATTTATAATTTTCTTGACTAAATAAATGATTAGTGGTAATTTTTTAGCAGTAGGTGTTAATTTTTTCCAGCTAAAAATGAAGTAAACTATTAAGGAGAAAGAAAATGGAAACACTTAGCAATGTTTTTGCAGATTTTGCAAGATTTACCGGGCTTGAATGGTATCCTGATCCGGCCATAGTTGCCAAAAATGATCTTCATAAACAAGCCGTAGAAAAAGTTGATTCTATAATTGCTGCTCAGGCCGAATCTATGGCAATTTCTCACACAGGGGCCCAAGAAAAACGCAATTATAAATTGTTTTCACAGGCATCAAGTCTTTATCATGAATTTAGAATTTGGTGGAATAATATAAAAAAATAGTCGTTGCAAGAAATTATTGGTTAATAACGGTAAGGTAAATTAAGTTGTTTATTGACTTGTTTTACGGGTTTTAAAAGAATCCGTTTTTATTTTTGTTCTTAAATTCTGTCTTATTTATTTGACAAGAAAGCCGGTTTAGGCTAAGGTTTTATATTGCAAAAAGGATTGTATTTTTTTGAAATTTGAAAATTACTTTAAGTCAAAAACAAGGAGAAAGATAATGACCGATGAAACCAGTATTTTATTAGTTAATTCAATGGATGATGTTTTGTTTGACATTGCTGATGTGGCAGGGGTTTTTAAAGGAGTAAAAAATCATATCAGGTTAGTAGGAGCGGAAATATCACCGCAAAAACGTTTGTCTTCAGCTGAAGATGTGCCTTTAGGGTTGTTTCCCGATATTTTGAGAGAAAGGAAATTTGATTTAATTATTCTTGAAATAGCATCACTTGTTCCACCTTGGCTGGAAGAAAAAATAGAAGAACGGTCGCAATGTGGAAGCTTTACCGGCTTAGCCATTTTGGAACACATTCGTAATAATGAGCCGGATTTGAAGTTGCCTCCTGTTATTTTATTTATAGTTAGAGCCATTGAAACCATACCAGATGATTTACTTTTTCAAGCTAAAGTTTCAGCAATAATGTTAAGGCCAACTCCTAAATGGAATTTTGTTTTGACGATCATTGATGTTTTGAGAAAAGAAAGAAAATGCCATCCATGGGAAGTCTTTGGTTTCTGGTTTTGGCTTAAAGCGGTTGTTTCCGATAAGTCTAACAATTCTATTGGCCTACTAATACGTTTTTTGAAAAAGAAGCTAATCTAATAGCTAGTATTTGCTTAGTTCATTAAAAACTAAAAAGCCAAAATTTTAAGCGCAAGCTTTTGGAATTTTGTTCTTATTTAAGCTTCAAAATTTGAAGCTTTTTTTAAATAACGCGCTGTTGACTAATCGTTGCAATAATGATAATTTAATTTTGACAAACGTTGTCTGACAAATAAGGAGGGACAGCGTTTTATCTATTTAAATAGCAGGTATAAATTATGTTTAGATTTTTTTGTACACTACAACTTAAGGAGAAAGAATATGGGACATGGAAGCAAAGGAAGAGCATCTCAAAAAAAAGTCAGCAGAGGCAATTTTGTAGTTCGGCCGAAAAAGAGGCCCAAAAATCAAAAAAACAGTAAACCCGGAAAAAAGAAGAATTAGGAGAATTTTTATGGGAAATGAAAATGCTTCAATTTATGCCCAAGATGGCGTAGATACTAAAGAAGGCGACAGCTTCAGCAATTTTGCCGGCAGTATCGCCCGCAGCACTTATGGCAATTCGCCATTTGTTGAAGTGCATGATTTTTCAGACGGTCATTTTCGCGGGCCGCGCGGCTATCGCTTTATTAATCTGCCGCGCGGCTGCTATAGCACTATTGCTCCTGACGGTATTGGCACCAAAGTTGTTTTAATAGATGCCTGCGGCCGTTATACTGATGCGGCGGCGGATGTTTTAGCCATGACAGCAGGAGATATTACGCGCTATGGCGGCATTCCTTTGATTTTTTCAAATGTGCTTGATGTTGCAGCTTTGGATAAAGTAGGTAATTCAGCCAACAATGCCGCCCGGCAGCTGATGCTTGGGCTAAAGGCTGTAGCCGATTCAATGAAAATGGTTGTTTTAAACGGCGAAACTGCCGAATTATCTAGTTGTGTTGGTTCAGAAAACGAGAATGCAACCTTGAAATTTAATTGGGCGGGGTTTGTTGTTGGTGTTTTTCATCCGGAATGGATGATTTTAGGAAAAACCATTAGGCCCGGGCAGAAAATAATGGCCTTGAGAGAGAACGGACTTGGAAGTAATGGAGTTAGCACTGTCCGCAAAGCTTTTAAAATGCGTTTTGGTAAAAATTGGCCAAATGAACAAGAGGCTCAAAGATATATCAAAATGGCAGCCGCTCCTTCAACCATTTATGATCCTTTTTTAGTCAATCTTAATTGGGAACATGATCAATCTTCCCGAATTACACTTCACTTGATTTCGCATGTTACCGGTGGTTCAATTAGGGATAAGCTCGCTCGTGATCTTCTTTTTAGGCTTGGATTTTCAGCAGTTTTAGATGATTTATTTGAACCGCCTGAAATTATGTGGCAGTGCCAAGGCTGGCGGAATATGTCTGATGCAGATTGCTATGACACTTGGAACGGCGGTCAAAGGGTATTGGTTGTAATTGACGCCCAAGATGTTGAAAAGTTTGAAAAAATTGCTTTAACTTTTGGGATAGAAACCAGAATGTGCGGAGAAATTGTTTCTACTCCAAAAGGAAAGGCTCCTTATGTTAAAATCAATTCAAAATTCAAAGAAGGCGGCGAAATTGTTTATCAGAAAGGAGAATAATAATGAAGCCAAAAGTTTTGATTTTTGCTTCAGGTAGCAGAGATGGCGGCGGATCGGGATTTCTCCATTTGGTTTTGAATTCCTTGTCCGGTGTTTTGCCGGTTGAAATTGTCGGTGTGGTTTCCAACCATGAAAATGGCGGTGTTCGTCGGATCGCCAACGATTATCAAATTCGGTTTTTTTTGCTCAAATCTTTTGATCTGGGAGATTATTGTCGGATTATTGTTCAAGCAGAAGCTGAATGGTTTCTTTTGTCAGGTTGGCTGAAGTTTGTCTATGGACTTGACCCGAGATGTATAATTAATATCCATCCGGGACCAACTAAAGATTTTGGAGGCGATGGAATGCATGGCCATCATGTTCATCAAGCGGTTTTAGACGCTCAAGCCAAATTTACGGCAGTAACTATGCATTTTGTCACCGAAGATGGCTATGATACAGGGCCGACTTTTTTTGAGTATCCTTTGGCCGTATGTCCAAAAGATGATGTTGAAGCACTGGCCGCCAGAGTCAACCGTTATGAACACGGCTGGCAGTCATTTGTGACATGGCTGGTTGTCAGCGGCCAAATATACTGGGATGGTATTTATGAAGTCCATGTGCCAGAATGGTATAAATCAATGCCTTTTTGTCCGCCAAGGCTCAAAAAAGACTAAACGATATTCACCGCGCTTTTTAAACTTATGATTGCGCGGTTTTTTTATATCAATTTGTGCTTGACTAATTTTTTTAAATTTAGTAAATTTAACACGGTAAATACTTTGTCTATAATAGGAGGGACAAAGTTTTTTGTACATTAAAATCCTTTTTTCATTTGCTTTAAAAGCGGATGTTGAGATATAGACTTTAAGATTTGAAGCCATTAACAATAGCAAGGAGATTCATCATGGAAGTAATTAGAGGACATCGTCAGTGTAGTGACGATTTTGAACGTTGTTTTATTATTGAAACAACGGAACCGTTGACACCGGCTGAATTGGAAAAATTGCGTTTTATTTTGGCTGAAACATTTGAGCCAGATAAATTCAGTTGGTCTTCTCTGTTGGAACAAGACACGAATTTGATTGTTGAGATTGGTCCGCGTTTAAGCTTTGCCACTTCTTTTTCAACCAATGCCGTTGCTATTTGTCATGCAATCGGGATGACTAAAATCACGCGTATTGAAATGTCGCGACGCAAAGCATTAATTCCAGAGTCTGATCGCAATGGATTTGTCCGGCAAGACTGCGATAAAATGACTGAATGTGAGTATCAGAATCCTCTTGGAAGCTTTCAATCTAAACAAGATCGTCAGGCAGTTCGGACTATACCAGTTTTGGAAAAAGGCAAATTAGCCATAGCTGAAATTAATGAAGCTATGGGGTTAGGCATGGATTTGTGGGATATTGCTTATTATGCCGATCTTTTTCGTAAGCTTGGGAGAAATCCTACCGACGTTGAATTGTTTCAGCTTGGCACTGCAAATAGCGAGCATTCGCGCCATGGATTTTTTAAGGGCAAAATGGTAATTGACGGCGAAGAAATGCCGCAAACTTTGATGCAGCTTATTCAGTCAGCGCTTAAAAGACGTCCAAGCAATAGTGTAATTGCATTTAAAGACAATTCAAGCGCCATTAAAGGCTATGATATCTGGACAATTGTTCCGGAAATTCCTGGCTGTTTTTCCAGGCTTGTTAAAACTAAAGCAATTTACCACATTTTGTTTACTGCCGAGACTCATAATTTTCCAAGCGGGGTGGCTCCTTTCCCGGGAGCAGAAACCGGAACCGGCGGCCGGATACGCGATGTCCATGCCACCGGCCGCGGAGCTTTGAAGATTGCCGGCACTGCTGGATTTTGTGTCGGTGCGCTTCATATACCCGGCTTTGAAATTTGCGGAGAAGGTGATGAATCCCGGCCTCACCCGGAAAGTTTGGCTTTGCCACTTCAGGTTTTACTTGAGGAAAGTGCAGGCGCTTGGGATTATGGCAATAAGATCGGCGAGCCGGTAATTTGCGGTTTTACTAGAAATTGTGATATGCGGCTGCCAAACGGCGAGCGCCGAGCTTGGCTTAAGCCGATAATGTTTTCCGGAGGCATCGGCCAAATAGATTCCCGACATTTGAACAAAGATAAGCCAAAAAAAGACATGTTGATTATTCAAGTCGGCGGGCCGGCTTATCGGATCGGCTTAGGTGGCGGTTCGGCTTCCAGTATGATGCAGGGAGAAAATAAGGCTGATTTGGACTTCAATGCAGTCCAGCGTGGCGATGCCCAAATGGAGAACAAAGTTGATCGAGTAATCCGTGCCTGTGTGGAAATGGGAGACGATAATCCCATTTGCGTCATTCATGATCAAGGCGCGGGTGGCCCATGCAATGTTTTGACTGAACTTATTGATCCGGTTGGTGGCAGAATTGATTTGAGAAAAATAAATCTTGGCGATCCGACAATGTCTGATTTGGAAATTTGGGGTGCTGAATATCAAGAGCGCGATGGCCTCCTTATTTGGGAAAACCGGCTGGAGGAATTTTTGGCAATTTGCCTGCGTGAGCGAGTAGCCTGTGAAGTTTTGGGAGAAATTACCGGTGACGGCAAAGTGGTTGTTTACGGCACTGAAGACGAAAATCCGATTGTGGATTTGCCTTTGAAAGAAATCCTTGGTCAAATTCCGCAGAAGACTTTTACCTCAGATACGGCCAAAGAAAATCTCAAGCCCCTTGAAATTCCAAAGTCCTTGACTTTAATTGATGCGCTTAGAATGGTTTTACAACAGCTTTCAGTTTGTTCAAAAGAAGGTTTACTTAACAGAGTAGACCGAAGTGTCACCGGACTTATTGCTCGTCAGCAGTTTTGTGGGCCGGTTCAATTACCTGTGGCTGATGTTGGCGTTGTGGCTCAAAGTCATTTTGGACTGACCGGCGCGGCAACGGCAATTGGTGAACAGCCGATGAAGATGTTGGTTGACGAAGAAGCCGGTGCCAGAATGGCAGTTGCCGAAATGATTACCAATATGGCGGCGGCTTTAATCAGTGGTTTAGGCGATATCAAGTCGTCAGTCAATTGGATGTGGGCGGCAAAGTTGCCGGGCGAAGGTGCGGCAATTTATAAAGCGGCGGTAGCTTTAGTTAATTTTATTATTGAATTGCAAGGTGCTGAACCGGATGGCGGCAAAGACAGTCTTTCAATGGCTGCCAAAGTTGGTGATGAAATGGTTAAAGCCCCGGGTCAAGTTGTTGTTTCCGGTTATGTCCCAATAGAAGATATAAGGCGTGTAATTACTCCGGATATTAAAAATCCTGGAAGAAGCGGATTGCTTTGGATTAATTTGGAAATAGAACATCGCTTGGGTGGTTCGGCTTTTGCTCAAGCTCTAGGACAGATTGGCGACGAGTCGCCTGACATTAATCCGACAAAGCTTAGATTGGGATTTAATGTTGTTCAAGAATTGCAAAGACGCGGATTGATTACCGCCATCCATGATATTTCCGACGGTGGGCTCATTACCACGATTTTAGAAATGGCTTTTGCCGGCAATTGCGGATTGGATCTTGAATTCAGCCATGATTCCGGTCAAAAATTCAATGTTTTGTTTGCTGAAGAAGCCGGTTGGGTCGTTGAATATAATCGTAATGATCCGCAGATTATTTCTGAAATAAGAAGAATTTTGCAATCAAATCATTTTGGCGAAGACTGTTGCCAGGTGATTGGGTTTACAAAGGAGACAGCTGACATCTGCGTTCGTTTTAATGGCGAGATTATACTTAACGAAAAAATGTTTAGCTTGCTCTCTTTTTGGAGGCGGACTTCTTTTGAACTTGTTAGTGCAACAAAAGCTGATTCCAGGTATGTTTGCCGTGAATCGTCTAGAGAACCGAGACCTTTCAAATATAAAATCAATTTTGATTTTGGCTGGACTGTTGATGATCAGAAATTTGTTGAAGCCATGTATAAGCCAAAAGTTGCCATTTTACGGGAAGAGGGAACAAATGGTGACCGCGAGATGGCTTCGGCTTTTTGGCTGGCAGGGTTTGACACATTTGATGTTACAATGACTGATTTAATTTCCGGCAAAGTAAGTCTCAGCGAATTTCAAGGTTTGGTTTTTCCCGGCGGTTTTTCCTTTGCCGATGTATTTGGTTCGGCCAAAGGATGGGCGTCAGTGATTAAATTTAGTCCAAAAGTCGCTGATGAAATTTCAGCTTTTATTGAAAGAGAAGACACTTTTATATTTGGTGTTTGCAATGGCTGTCAACTGATGACGCTTTTAGGGATTGTACCTGCATGGAGAAAAATTAAGCCCGAAAGACAAATGAGATTTATTTCTAATGCTTCCGGTGTTTTTGAATCGCGCTGGGTTAATCTTAGCATCATAAAAAATAATTCAATTTTTTTGAAAGGAATGTCTGGATCTGTTTTAGGTGTTTGGGTTGCCCATGGCGAAGGTCGTTTTTATTGTCCGGACAGAAATGACTTGATGTCTATTTCTCAGAATTACCAATTGACGCCTTTGAGATATAATTTACCCGATGCAATACAAGATCCAATTAATTGTTGGCCAGATTTTGATTATTGTCCAGATTTTGATTGTTGGCCAGATATAGATGGATATCCGTATAATCCTAATGGTTCGCCTTTTGGAATTGCCGGCCTATCTTCTGCCAATGGGAGATTTCTGGCTTTAATGCCTCACCCTGAACGGGTGTTTTTACCCTGGCAGTGGCCGTATATTCCTCCTAGATGGCGGAATTACGAAGTAGTTTCACCTTGGTTTCAGCTTTTCCGCAATGCGCGTAATTTTTGCCGTCAAAGCTAATAAGGTAACTTAATTTCCGCGGAGTCTCCCAAAAAGAGTACCGCGGTTTTTTTATAAAAAATTTTTAATTTGACAAAAAAACCGGTTTAGGCTAAGATTTCATATTGTCAAAAGAGATTGTTTCTTGGCTTTAAAATTGAATATTCGGCCGCAGAAAAATAAGGAGAAAAACTAATGGACCGAAAAAAAAAGACACCAAAAAAGATTTTGTTGGTAAATTGGGTCAAAGAACATAGAGAGGAAATTGAGGCATTTCTCCGGGAAAAAGGTTTTGAAGTTATTGCGACAGGCGATTATTTAGAGATTAAAAGTTTGCTTAATAAAAAACCGAATTTGATTTTAATTGAACCAAATGCGCAATGGCCCGATGGTCTTGAAGAGGAAACTGAATATGGCCGAATTACCGGTTTAGTAATTTTGAAACATATTAAGCAAAATCAATCAGATTTGCAGCTGCCGCCGGTAATTGTTCTTTCAGTAGTTCAAAAAAGGTTGATTGATGATTTGGAAGTTTCCAAAAATGTCGGTGTAGTGGATGTTTTAGAGATACCAATTCCGGCAAACAAACTTCTTACATCAATCAATAAAGCATTGAAGCAGAATCGTCGCAAGTTTTAAAACTTGCGGATTTTTTATAAACCTTGGCCTTTTATTGTTTTTAGAATTGATAAAAAAATTATCTTTAAATCAAAAATAAAAATTTTGAATGCAAGGTTGTTTTTGCAAAAATTAATATAATAATCATCCAGCCCCAAATCTCCGGCCGGGTAAAACTTATGTTTCCCTTTGGTAATTTGGACTAAGCCGGTTAATCCCGCTTTAATAATTTTTTTCCGGAAGATTCCTTTGCTGATTTCTTTTTCATAATCAACAGTATTCCAAGGTCTTGTTCCTACAAAACTCATTTCTCCTTTTAAAATATTTAACAGCTGGGCGCTTTCATCCAAATATAGTTTTTTCAAAATTTTGCCGACAAAAGTTAAGTTAGCAGGATTTTTTTCCAGCGGTTTTGTATGAATGAATCCGGATTGATTTAAAACTTTATTAAGAGCAGAAATTTTAAAAATTCTTATTTTATATAATCTGAAAGGCTTTCCGTGTGAAATACGAGTTTCAGTATAAAAGAATTGACCTTTGGATTCTTTATTAAATGATCCTTCCAGCTTTGTAACTAAAAAAATAACAATAAAAACAGGTGAAATTGCTATTAATAAAAAAATAGATAAACAAAGATCAAAAATTCTTTTCCAAATAAAATAAGGGACAAATTCATCCTTTTTGCTGGCTTTAATATTTGGGTCGGTTTGTATTTTCATTTCATCATTATAGCAAAAATAATGCAGAATTATAATTGGTTAAAAATGACTTGCAAAAAATAAATAATATTGTATAATAAGAGGGTTTTAGAATATCTTGCCCATGTAGCTCAGCGGTTAGAGCGCCACCCTTATAAGGTGGATGTCGGAGGTTCAAATCCTCCCATGGGCACCAAGTTAACAATTAACAATTAACAGTTAACTATTAATATTTAACTGCTATATCCGGGTGTATAGCTCAGTTGTCCCGATGTCCGCCTACGGCGGAATCGGGATCCCGACTTCACCAAAGGTGAACGTCGGGAGTTAGAATTTTTACCCCGCACCTTTCACAATTTATATTCAAAACATTTTATTTTAAAATAGGCAAAAGAAGTATTGGTGGGCGTAAGGGCGTATAGCTCAGTTGGTTAGAGCGTTACGTTGACATCGTAAAGGTCCGTGGTTCAAATCCACGTACGCCCACCAATACTTCTTTTTATTATTGTATATTAAAATGAAGAGAGGGGCTGATATCGTAAAGGCTTGCCCCGCATATTTAGCGAAGCGAAATGATGCGGGGTCCGTGGTTCTGCGCCTCAATAATAAAATTAAAAGCGCATGCGCCTTTGGCGCGAAATCCACGTACGCCCACCAATACTTCTTTTGCCTATAAAAAAACCGCCCGAAACGGTTTGTTTTTGGGCGGACAAGAAAAATAATCAAATTTGGCTAACCGGAATTATCAAGGTTAGCATTTTTTTATCTTCGGGCATGGCATCTCGGGCTTTTATTGCCTCGTCCATGCTCTTGAATCTGCCGGGAAGCTCTGTGCAGGCAGGCTCGTCTCCAATCACAAGGTTGGTTATATATGCCCTGAATTCCCCCCCCTCTTTGTAAAAACTAAAACCTTTTTCTGTCATGAGAAATAAAGCAAATTCGTCTTCCGGCTTTATATTGCCATTTACATCAATGACAGTAAGGGACACTCCTCGACTGTTTTTTGTCATTTTAATTCCATGCTCGGGCATTATTTATCTCCTTATACTTGTTTTGGATTATCTAATCCGTTTGTATCCATATTTTGTATGGATTGTCATGTCGAAAAATTTGGGACCCTTTATTATCCAACAATTACCGGCAGCCATCTCTTCACAATGTCTGTAGTATAAAAAAGCAATTGTGATTTTTTTAGGATCGATAGTAAGAGCGATCCCGCTTATTATAAATATAATAGCAGGAATTTTAAGTAGCTCATGTTGTAATCCAAAATAGATGCAGATA
Organism: uncultured Gammaproteobacteria bacterium; assembly: GCA_964497245.1. GTDB lineage: Bacteria > Patescibacteriota > Patescibacteriia > Buchananbacterales > UBA6539 > CAZCCC01. Next base: position 28,490 of record CAZCCC010000011.1, read on the forward strand.
ATGCCAAGCAATATAAGGATTGCTCCGGCAATTCTTAGAACAATAGGTTTTGGAACAGTAATCATTTACTTATCTCCTTTCAGATGTTGACGTTTTTTTTCAATTTCATCGATTCTGTTAAAAACTGGATCAGTTATTTCCTGATAAATTTCCTCTGGGAATAAAGGATTAATGACAAGAATTAACCCGTAGAGTATCATGGGAAGAGCCGAAATTGTAATAATTTCATATCCATAAAAATCTTTGACAGTCAGAAAAGCAACCATTAAAATCAGGGCAAGACCAATAAATCTTCGAACAATCATTTTCAAATCTCCTTATTAAGTTGTTAAGGTTCGTTTTGCCTATTTTTAGGCTATTTTTTCATGAAACATGAAACATATATCAATTGTTAGGTTTACCCGATTCATGATATATGATTCATGTTTCATGATTAAAAACTCCGCTAGACTTGCTTTGTCAGCCGTTCCTTAATTTTTCCAATCACTTCTTTTTCCGCTTCCAAAAGATTTTTTTCAGTCAAACAAAATTCAGCCATATTCTTTGAACCAACTGGATTAAAAGTTGATGTCAAATACATCGCATTATGATTTTTTAAGGTGTTTACCAATACACAGATTTGGCCGTTTAGCTGGTAGATTAAAACCACAATTTCCACACCCGGAACAAAGGAAATCAACTCCTCAATAATATCATCTAAATCTTTTTGATTGGACTGAGCTTCAATAAAATCATTTTCAGTTAAAATAGACCAGACCAGTTTGTTGCCGCCTTCACTTTTCAGTCTGGCCAAAACCCGTCCCCATAAATTTAATGTTGATAATGTCCGGCTGCGGTAAAGATTTTTTATAATTATTTCACGGTCTGCTTCCAAGGCCATCAGCTGGCTGGCAATTTCCAAAGTAACAGGGGTAACATTTGGGGTTTTGAAACTTTTGGTTTTTGAAATTAAACCGGTTAAAAGGCAGGTGGCGATGTTTTTGTCAATAAGATCTTTGTCAATTGTATTGATTAGTCTGAATAAAATTTCCGTTGTTGCAACCGAATTAATGTTAATTAAGTTAATTTGGCCGAAATGTTCATTTTCTGCTTTGTGGTCTATGTTGATAATTGTGGTATTGTAGAAAAATTCAGGAAAATTTTCAAAATTTTGGCCAAGCGAATTTAAGTCTGGTGTATCAACTGAAAAGATTAAATCATATTTGTAGCTAGAATTTTCCGCCACTATATCTTTTTTTTCCAATGAACCGGATTTTGGAACAATATATATTTTTAGCTTGTCTTCTTCAAGGTTATAACTGAATTCATCTATTTTATCAGAATTAATATCGAGGCTAATTATAAATTTTTGCAGGCTTGAAATTTTCGGTTTTATCAAGTTGGATTTCGGCATAAATTTTAAATTTTTAGGTAATTCAAAACCGCTGCTTATAATATCAACCAGCTTATTTTTTTTTCTTAAAAATAAATAGAGCGCCAGTGCGGAAGCAACAGCGTCTATTGAAAATTCTTTAGGAAAAGTAATCAAAATATGGTTGCTTTTTTTGATTATCTCTTGAATTTGTTGGACTTCTGTTAGAGCCATAACGGCATTAGGGTGGTTGGCCAAGAAATTAAGAAACTATACAATCACTGCGGTAAACCTAACCGATAGATTGGATAATGATTTATAGGCTCCTTAATTTTTCAGTTTTTTTATTTTATTAAAGTCTTTTATTATAGCTTATTTATTCTAGTATTTCAATACTTTACTATTCAAGGGAATTGATTATTTTAGGCATTAATTGGAATTATGTCAATACTTGTATTCTTTTGTTAACGAGAAGTTAAAACGTTATATCTGGCGGGGGAGTAATAATGTTATACTTTGCAGTAAAAACTTGCGGAAAACTGCAAAATTGGCTAGAATAAGTGTATGAAACAGCCAGATATTACTAAAATATATGAACCTAAATTGGTGGAAGACTCTATCTATAAAAAATGGGAAGAGTCTGGTTTTTTTAACCCTGATCTGTTGCCGGGTAAAAGAAAAAAAGCATTTACAATTTCAATGCCGCCGCCGAATGCTACCGGAGTTTTGCATATTGGTCATGCGGAGTTTATTACTATTCAGGATTTGGTAATTCGTTTTCAAAGAATGATCGGTAAAAAGGCTTTATGGCTTCCCGGAACCGACCATGCGGCGATTGCAACCCAGACTAAGGTTGAAAAGTTAATTAAGACAAAAGAAGGAAAGTCCAGACACGATTTGGGTCGGGAAGAATTTTTAAAGCGGGTTAAAGATTATGTTAAAAATTCCCAGCATATTATTCGCAGTCAGCTTAAAAAAATGGGTTCAAGCTGCGATTGGTCGCGTGAAAGGTTTACTTTGGATGAAGGGTTGACCAATGCGGTCCAGCAGGCTTTTATTTTAATGTATCAAGACGGCTTAATTTATCGCGGGGACCGAATCGTTAATTGGTGCCCAAATTGCGCTTCAACTCTTGCAGATGATGAAGTTGAATATAAGCCCCAAAGGGGAAAGTTTTATTATATAAAATATGGGCCATTTATAGTCGCCACGACTAGACCGGAAACTAAAATTGGCGATACGGCAGTTGCTGTTAATCCGTCGGATCAACGCTATAAAAGTTATATTGGTAAAAAACTTGATATCAATTTAGGAAAGATTAATATCAAGGTTAAAGTTATATCCGATCAGTCTGTTGACCCAGATTTTGGAAGTGGCACAGTCGGCGTCACCCCGGCTCATAGTTTTATTGATTTTGAAATGGCGAATAAAAATGATTTGCCGATAATTCAAGTGATTGGCCAGGATGGAAGGATGACCGAAAACGCCGGTCCTTATGCGGGGATGCCGGTAGCTGAATGTCGGCAGCGCTTTGTGGATGATTTGGACAAAGCGAAATTGCTGGAAAAAATAGAGGAAGTTGATAATAATCTATCAATTTGTTATAGGTGTGAATCGGTTATTGAGCCGTTAATGTCCAAACAATGGTTTATTAATGTAAATAAAAAAACCGAAAAATTAGAAAATAAAACCATCAGGGATCGGGCGCTTGAGGTTATAAAGAATGGTGAGATTGAAATTATTCCCCAGCGCTTTGAAAAAATTTATTTTCATTGGCTTGAGAATTTGCGTGATTGGTGCATTTCGCGGCAAATTTGGTACGGCCACAGGATTCCCGCTTATTACAGTAAGAAAAAAAATATTAAAAATAAAGAGGAAATTTATGTTGGGATTACTCCGCCAAAAGGTGACAAATGGGTTCAAGACAGTGACACTTTAGATACCTGGTTTTCTTCCGGACTTTGGACTTTTTCCAGCTTGGGTTGGCCGGAAAGAACGAAAGACTTAAAGACCTTCCATCCGACTTCTCTGATGGAAACCGGCTATGATATTTTATTTTTTTGGGTGGCCAGAATGGTCATAATGTCAACTTATTTGATGGGCGAAGTTCCTTTTAGGCAGGTTTATTTGCATGGCATGGTAAGGGATGAGAAGGGAAGGAAAATGTCTAAGTCATTGGATAATAATATTAATCCATTGGATGTAATTAGTAAATATGGCGCTGATGCTACCCGTCTCAGTTTAATAGTCGGTAATACTCCGGGAAATGACCTTAATATATCAGAAGCTAAAATTGAAGGTTATCGCAATTTTGTCAATAAACTCTGGAATATTTCCCGTTATATTTTAATGAATTCAGAAAAAGCCAGACTGTCTGACAAACAGCCCAAACCTAAGACATTGGCTGATAAATGGATATTGGCTGAGTTTAATAACTTGGTTTGCTTTGCCACCGAAAATTTGGAGAAATATAATTTTTCTGCCGTTGGCGAAAGAATTTATGAATTTACTTGGTCCAAATTTGCTGATTGGTATGTTGAAATTTCAAAAGTGGAAAAAAATAAACAAGAAATCCTCTTTTATATTTTAGAAAATTTACTTAAACTATGGCATCCTTTTACCCCTTTTGTTACGGAAGAGATATGGTGTAAAATAAACAAAAATGATTTACTGATTGTTCAAAAATGGCCTGAATCTAAAAAATTCAAAGATGCAAAAGTGATTAAGGATTTTGAGCTGGTGAAGGGAGTGGTAACGGCAATTAGGAATTTGCGAGCCGAGAGTAAAATCCCACCGGCCCAAAGATTGAAAGCAATTATTATTTCCAAAAATGCAAAATTAATTAAATCAGAATCAGAAATTATAAAAAATTTAGCCCGCCTTGAAAGTTTAGAAGTTTTAGCCAAGGGGAAAAAACCTTCCGGCTCGCTTTCTGCACTGTTGTCCGGGGTAGAGATTTTTTTGCCGGTTTCCGACACGATAAATATAGAAAAGGAAGTGGAGCGCTTAGAGAAAGAAGCTTTAGAGATAAATGATTTTATTCTCCATTTGAAACAAAAACTAGAAAATGAAAGATTTTTGGAACGAGCACCTAAAGAGATAATTAAAGGCGAAAAAGAGAAATTACAAATAAGTAAAGAAAGACTCAAAAAGATAACTCAGCAACTAAAGACCTTAAAATAATTTAGCAAATATGATAAACAAAGATCAACAAATTAAAGAATTGATTGAAAGGGGGGTAGAAAATGTCTATCCTAAAAAAGAAACATTGTATAAGGTTTTATCTTCGGGAAAAAAAATCAAGGTTTATTGCGGATATGATCCCAATTCTCCAACTTTGCATATCGGACATGGAATTACGATTAGAAAGCTGGCCAAGTTTCAGCAACTAGGACATAAAGTTATTTTTCTTTTCGGAGATTTTACCGGTCAGATTGGAGACCCTGATAAACTAAGTGTTCGCCAGCAGCTGACTCATCAGCAAGTTTTAGATAATTTAAAAGGCTGGAAAAACCAAATTAAGAATTTAGTTGATATTGAAAAGATAGAGTTTAAGTTCAATTCAAAGTGGCTTTCCAAACTTACTTTTTCTGACTTAATTGAAATTGCGAAAAATTTTACAGTCCAACAAATGCTCAGCAGGGATATGTATCAAGAAAGAATAAAAAAAGACAGGCCAATTTATCTCCACGAATTTTTTTATCCTTTAATGCAAGCATATGACAGCGTGGTTATGGATGTTGATTTGGAAATAGGGGGTAATGATCAAACTTTTAATATGCTGGCCGGCCGGGATTTAGTCAAGGCGATGAAAAACAAGGAAAAAATGGTTTTAACAATGAAGCTCTTGGAGGATCCAACCGGTAAAAAAATGGGAAAATCAGAAGGTAATATGATTAGCTTGTCTGATAAACCAAGTGAGATGTATGGAAAAATAATGAGTTGGACAGACGAAATGATAATTCCGGCGCTTGAAATATTGACTGATGTGCCGATTGTTGAAATTAGCCAGACTAAAGCTGAATTAGAGAGGGGGAAAAATCCAAAAATGATTAAAATGCAGCTAGCTTATAAAGTAGTTGAAATATATTGTGGACGGCAGGCAGCGGCAAAAGCAGAAGAAGACTTCAAAAAAATTTTTGTGGAAAAATTAAATCCGGAAGAAATTCTCGTTTTCAAGATTAAAGAAAGAAATATAGTAGAAGTTTTGGTTGCAACCAAGCTGGCAAATTCAAAATCTGAGGCAAGGAGATTGTTAAAGCAAGGCGGAATTAAAGTTGATGGAAAAGAAATCAAAGAAGAAAATTTTATAATTGAAAAAATTGCGAAAAATGGAGTTGTTATTCAAAAAGGAAAAAGGTATTTTGCAAAATTGGTCAGCTAAAGAACAGAGTTTAATGCAATAAATAAAATTAGATATAAAAATATGGCTAAAATATTGCTTATTGAAGATGATTTGTCGTTATCTAAAATATTGAGTAAAGAGTTGGAAAGTAGGGGCCATGAAGTAATTTTGTCTACTGACGGCAAATCAGCACTGAAAAAAATTTCTGAGAATTTTGATTTGATTCTTCTGGATATAATGCTCCCTGATGTCAGTGGAATAGAAATTTTAAAGAAAATAAAATCAATGAAAGAAAATCAGGATGTTCCGGTAATTGTTTTGACTAATTTGGCTGACCAGTTGACAATTAGCAAGATATTAAATGCCGGTGGTAAGGATTATTTTGTAAAATCAGACTGGCCGGTTAATGATTTGGTTGATAAAATAACAGCAAAAATTTAACATTACTATAAACAAAAAGGCAGGGGGGTTCCCTGCTTTTGCTTTCGCTTAAACAGGTAAACCTGCCTTTAAGATTGCCGTTTCGACCCTGGCAATATTAATAATTTTGTTTCTCAGGAGTTTTACAAAGCTTAAATATTTAGCCTCTGGTAACACATTTTTGTTGTTATTAGGCTTATTTAGCTTTAACCCCCTGCAATAAATTAGACGAGAAAGTCGTGATTTTGTTACATTAAAATATAATAGATTAGTTTTTACCAAGCTTTTGGTAGATTTTAAATAATTCTTCAAAAACCTTGTTCCAACTTTTTGTCTCGGCAAAAGTTCTGGCTTTTTGTCCCATTTTTTTTCTTTTTGTCCCATTTTTTATAAAATAATTGAGAGCTTCTTCAAAATCTTTTTTTGTCGGTTTGGAAATCAGGCCGGTTTTTTTATTTTTTATGAGTTCTTTTGGTCCGCCGATATTTGTGACAATGCAGGGCAGACCGGATGATTGGGCTTCAAGAACGGCATTGCCGAAAGTGTCTGTTGCTGAGGGGAAGATAAAAAAGTCAGCATTGGCATATATTTCCGCTAATTTTTTTCCGGTAACATATTTTAGAAATTTTGCCCTTGGTATTTTTTTTTCAAGTGATTTTTTGTAGGGGCCATCCCCGGCAAGCCAAAGATTGCAATCATTTCGATTTTTAAAAATTTCAGCCAAAAGGTCCAAATTTTTTTCCAAAGACAGCCGTCCAACATACAGGCCAGTCGGTTTTTCGTTTTCAATTTTTTTATTACGGTATTTTGGGTTGAATATTTCAGTATCAACCCCTCGGGAAAAAATTTTAATTGGCTTGTTTAAGATTTTTATTTTGTCAGCGATTACTTTACTCGGTGCTAAAATTAAATCGGTTTTGGCATAAAACCATTTTAGCATAATCCAGGTAATATCTTGGGAAAATTTTGGAATTTGCAGATTTTCTAAGTCCAGTGGTATTTTTTTTAATCCTTTTTCAGTCCAGTTGAAGACATATTCGGCAAGTAGGGTATGAAAACAGCCGATTTTTGGAATACTATTTTCAGCAGATATCATTCTTGCCGCAATTCCAAGTGAGCCCGGAGTAGCCAAATGAATAATATCATATTTAGTTTTATTTAATTTTTCTTTAAAGCCCGGCGGGATTATTTTTAAATCAAAAGGCGGCAGGTCAAAATAATATTTTAAGGGCAAAGAAGCGGCAAATTGAAAAATATTTACCGTTCCTTTTTTTTTGGTATTTTTCCTTTTTCCCAAAGTAAAAATATCCAGCCTGATTTTTTTCGCCTGGCAGTATCTGACCATTTCCTGATAAGTTCGGGAAACGCCGTTGATAGTATAATAAGTGTCGGTTATGACTGCTATTTTCATATTTTTAGTATAGCACAAGTCCTGAATCATGTATCAAAATTAGGAAAGTTTGGCAATTGATACATGATTCTGGATTCATAATTTATAAAAAAATCCGCACCCTAGTTTTTCTAAAAGTGCGGGGTTGTTATTTTTTTTCTTCATTGCCCGAAGTCAGATTATTTGACCACGGGATGGGCGATTACCGGCTTTGTTGCCGCTGTCGTGTTTTTAGTTCCCTGAATCACCAACATTGGTGATATATTGTCTTTGTTCAACGAGACCGGTGGAACATGGATTACTCCGGCTTTGATGATGTACATGCCGGGAAGCAATATTACCCACGTCACGTCATTTTCTGTTTCATTCATTGTCTCGGAAAGTCCGACCACCAATGAATCAAAGACGACGAAGATCTCGTCTTGTGGGTGATATTCTTTGATGGACATTTGGGGGACACCCTCATAAGGGAGGGCGTGAACTTGGCCTATGTCGAGATTTGTATGGCCGATATCAGCCGTAGCAACGTGGGGTCGCCATTCGCAGACTCCGGGAAGCCCTTGGTTTGGCAGAGTCGGCCTTGTCCAAGGATCAATCCAGATGATTCCGAATCGGCCTGCAATTTCTTTGGTGATAGATGTTGGTTTTGACACTATATTGTTCCTTTTTGGTTTGACCTGGCTGTCAAAATCATCTGTTCCAGATTGCTCCGAGAACGTGCGTAGCACTGCATTGGGTTTTCACCAGCCGGGTCAATGTCGTGTTCAACCGTGATTTTAATGCCTAATGCATCAAGCATTCCCACGGTTTGTTGCTGATCAGCCCAGCGTTCTGGCCCGCCTTCACCGACTGGCCAATCGGCATCGTCTCCGGGACTGCCTTCACTGATTCGGCAGCCGTCGTCAACCCAGCTTACCTTGGCCAGTTCGGCCGAGTTGGCGTGTACCAGTCCGCCAAATAATCCGGCTTCAATCTGTTTAAGTGTGGCTGAAGCTACTGTTTCGCCGCCGATGAGGGCATGGGCCCATTCCAAATTAATGACCATGGCTTGACGGCCGAGTCTTGAATTAAGCGTGTTGCAAAATCCGATTGCCGCATCCATGGTTGGAATCCAATCAAGCTGTCCGGGGACACTTGGTTTGTACTCCAGTGATACGACATAATCGTTGTCTTCAAGGAGCTTGGTCCAAAATTCACGCAGTTTGACCCATGCGTCACCAAGGCTCATTTCCGCAAGCGGACCGCGGTGCAGATGAGAGTCAAATGCCGGCCACCAGATATAGTGTCCACGGCCAAGTTTGGCATCGTAGATTCTTCTGGTTAATTCCAAGCCAAACTTGTGTCCGGCAAGCGCCATTGATACAATACTTTGATTGGGGTTGAGGATTGCACCATTTTCAACACCCTTAAGACCGAAAGCCGGGCTGGTCACCGCTGACCATTTTGGGAAAAGATTTGAACTAACCCCTTCAAGAAGCAGTTTGGGGCTAATGGTGCCGGGGGCATTATGCCTCTCGTAATCTCCATCAAATCTTATTTCATGCCATATGTGTCCCGACGACAGATCATCGGGAAAGAGTTCGTGAATTAGGCGTAGCCTATCCTCGATACGTGGAATTCCACTCAGTATTACTTCACCGCCGAATTTGGGGTGGGCTTTTCTTAGTCCCGCAATCCATGCGGGACAAACATGTGTCCATGTTGATCTCTCCGTTGATTTCTCCGTGCTCATGGATTTATTTTCCTTTTTCTGGTTGTTTTTTTCTTTTGACACTGCATTCTACAGTTGTACAGTGACATTTTTTTTCTTCACCAAATTTGCTTTAATTTTCCTCCTTTCTTGTTTTTACAGCTTTTGCCATTTTTTTAAAAAAATAGGAGATAAATATCTCCCATTACAATTAAGAGATTATCTTAATTTATTGTTTTTGTCAAGATGGTTTGAATCAAGAATAATGAAACATAAATAATGAATCATATATCATGAATTATATATAATGAATCAATTATAATTTATTATTTATTCCTTCAATGCTTTTCCATAACATTGCACCAATTTCATCTGCAAGTTTTGCTGCTTCGTCATATTTTTCTTGAGTTAAATATCCTTCTATTAACGAAAAAAGCAGAAGGTGCTCGGATTCTTTAAGGGATCCGTAAGAAATTTTAAGGAAATTTTTATTAACCTTGTAACCATTTCTGGCATACCCTTCAATATAATTTAGCAGCACTGATAATGCTGATCTTCTTAGTTGTGAGGTTATGCCAAAAAGTTCTTCTCTGGAAAAATTTTTAGTTAAGCTATAAACTAAATGAGCATATTTATCAGTTTTTGATTTTAATTTATCGTGAAATTTTGACATACTATTTTTTAGTTTTTTAAACATTAATGATACATGATTCATGATTCATGGTATGGGCGCAGCCAAGCTCTGCCTAACTGCGCCCATTAAACTACTTAGCCATAATATCCTCGGTCTGATAAACAATCAGAATCGGACCAAGCGGAGTTTGCAGCAGTCTTCCGGAAGCTTCAATCTTTGAATTATATCTGAGACGAGGCGGTTTTTTATCCAAAATAAAAACTTTCAAATTATCAATTTCCAGAAAGTAGCCGAAAAATATCAATGGTCGTCTGCTGATTTTCCCTTGAATTTTAATTTTTTGGCCGTCTGAGATATCAGATATTTCTTCTGTGGAAATTTCAATTGTTTCATTGAGATTTGGCAACAGCGGGCATTCGGGTATAATAAAGTAAATGGAACAAGGTATAATGAAATTATAGCTAAATCATAA
>CAZCCC010000012.1:0-15515 GCA_964497245.1 uncultured Gammaproteobacteria bacterium
ATTTTTTGAAGTGGAAGTGGTAAGTCAGAAAATAAGCAATTAATAAATTATCATACTTTGAAATTTTTTGTATTTTAAAAAAATTATAAATTTTTGGATTGCCGCATGAATTATGCGGTTTTTTTTAAATAAAGGGTATTAACCGTGGAATCCCACACCTTAATTAAAATATACAAGACAGGATCCTCGATTTTTCCTCCGCCAAAGGCGGAGGAAAAATCGGAACGGAGTATTAACCCTTTTTGGCTCCTCGGCTCGGCCCAGCACCTATTTTACTAATATCATATATAAATTAAAAAACCTATTTAATTTTTTAAAAAATTATTTAACGCTTTTATTAATTGATACGTAAAATAGGTGCTGGGCACTCTCTCTACGTCGCCAATAAAAAAACAAACCATTAAGGTTTGTATGAATTAATGCCCCCCACCGTAGAAAATTCTGCCTTTTTGACCCGGCACGGTAACCATTCGTTGTTTTTCCCTTGTAGGGCAATGGACTAGCCGGGCTACTTGTTGCTTTCCTTGCAATACAATTTGGAAAAGAACTTCGTCGCCTTTTTTTAGTTGTCCATATCTGGACTGAATTGGCAATATTTTGCCAAAGCTGCTACTGGTTTTGTCGGTAACTTCCACAGTAATAATTTTCTTAGTTACTGTTTTTTGCCTTGGTATATATGTCAACGAATAAGGATCATCAACATATACTGTTTCTTCTTGAATTTCTTCGTGAAAAATACCCTCAACTTCGTCTGACCTTTTTTCCATGAGTAAGTCTCCTTATATTGTGTCAAAAATAAATTATCACATAAAGATTTTTTAGTCAATAGTTCGTTTTTGTTTTCTGTCCGAATATTTTCATGTTTATAATTTTGTGTTATACTTTTGACAATGGATAGTTAATAAATAATTTAAATAAATATGCCAATAAAAATTGCAATAAACGGTTTTGGGAGAATTGGCCGGGCCGCTTTCAAGATTGCCTTGGAAAATAAAAATATTGAAGTGGTTGCGATAAACGATTTAATGGATAACAAGGTTCTTGCCCATCTTTTAAAATATGACACGGTTTATGGACAACATTCCGCTTCCATCCAAGGCATTAAAGAGGGAATTAAAATTTCGGGTAAACTATATCCGGTCTTTGAGGAAAGGGAGCCTGCAAAATTACCTTGGAAAGAATTGAAGGTTGATGTTGTTTTGGAATGTACCGGGATATTTCGGGACAAAAAAACCGCAGGGGAGCATCTGAAAGCCGGTGCCAGGCGAGTAATAATTTCTGCGCCAGATAAAGATGGTACTCTTCAAAATTTGGTATTTGGCACTAAATTGTCAGCTGAGAGACTTAAATTAAGGAAATGTGATCAGGTGGTTTCCATGGCATCCTGTACCACAAATTGCATTGCTCCGGTAATGCAGATTTTGGATTCAAGGTTTGGAATAGAAAAAGCGATGATGACGACAATTCATTCTTATACTGCCGACCAGAATTTGGTTGATGGGTCGCATAAAGATTTGCGCCGAGCCAGAGCTGCCGCTCAAAATATAGTCCCAACAACTACCGGTGCGGCTAAAGCGACAAGTTTGGTGGTGCCTAATTTAAAGAATCTTTTTGATGGTATTGCAATAAGGGTTCCGACCATCTGCGTTTCAGCATCAGATATTACGGCGGTTTTAAAGAGTAAAAAAGTAACCGCTATACAAATTAATGATGAGTTTAAAAAGGCGTTAAAGAATCCAATGTTTAAAAATATTTTAGCAGTTTCAGATAAATCGTTGGTTTCTTCAGATTTCATAGCCAATCCCAATTCTTCAATTGTTGATTTGGAATACACCAGCGTTGTTGGCGGTAATATGGTAAAAATTTTAGCTTGGTATGATAATGAATGGGGGTATTCATGCCGGTTGGTAGAAATGGCAGAAGTTTTGGGTAAATTAAAATAGCTACTGAAATAATTAAAATATGAAAACCCCGCTTTTGCGGGGTTTTAGTTATCCACTTGACATAATTTTTTAGTATGTTAATATATTAACATATTAATACATTTATACATATGAAGCAGCCAAAAATTTTACAAAGAAGTGAAACAAAAGATTTGTTTAACGCCATTATTAAGCTAAAAAATTCTCGGGAAGCTGCAAAATTTTTCAGGGATTTATGTACGTTGGAGGAGCTTCAAGAAATGACAAAACGTTGGCAAGCGGTAAAAATGATTGAAAAAGGAAAACTTTATCGCGAAATATCGGAAAAAACTGGTTTAAGTACAACCACTGTCACCAGAGTAGCTTATTGGTTTAAGAATGGTGAAGGCGGATATAGGCTGATTTTGAGCAGGATTAAAAAATAAATAATTTTATGTATATTTCAATAAGAATAAAATATAATCATCATTGCCAAATTTTCTCACCGTAGACGAGGCAATTTGGTATTTTTAAAATATTGACTTACCCCGCCTACGGCGGGGTTTTTGCTTATAGGAAGCATTACCAACGCTCTTTGAAAGGAGAAAAATTATGAATTGCCTTGATTGTCATTTTGAATGTGTCGGACCTTTTGTTTATGCAAAGGTTCTTTTAGACAAATCAGGCCAGCTTTTTATGGTAATGAATCGTTTTGAAACCGTGTATGTTTGCAAAGAATGTAAAAGACATTGGGTTTTGGATAGTCTTTGTGGCGTTTGCGGCGGAGAAAGATTCACAAACAAAAAGGATTGTATAACAATATGCTCTAATCGCGGTAATTGGGAAGCATATGAATTGGGTGGTGGATGCCATTAACCTTCTTCGGCTACGAAAGGAAAAGCGAATGAAAAAAAAGATTTATTTTGGATTAGATCCTGATTTTAAGAAAATGTCAGGATTAATAGTAGCAGTTGCTCAAGATTATCAAACAAAAGAGGTTCTAATGCAGGCATTCATGAATAGGCAAGCATGGGAAAAAACTTTAGAAAGCAAAAAGGCTTGGTTTTGGTCTCGTTCCCGAAAAAAACTTTGGCTTAAAGGTAATACCTCGGGAAATATTATGAAAGTTAAAGAAATTAGGCTTGATTGCGATTGTGATTGTGTGCTTTTATCGGTTGAAGTTTGTGGTGATAAGGTTGCCTGTCATACAGGTTCAAGATCATGTTTCAGTTTACCTCTAAATTTTGAAGGAGAAATGACATGAATATAGATTCGTATAAGTGCCAGTTATTGATTCCTGACGGTTCTCTTAAATACGTCGTAGATGAATTTTTAAGCCAAGCCGGATTGTCAATTTATTTCCCAACGGAAAGGTCATATTCCGGTACAATTGGAAATGAAGGCATTTTTCCAAAAAACGCCAATAGTGTGATAAGGATGAGACCTTGGGATATGCCTTTGCAAGTAGCTTTAGGAAACGCCGCTTTAGCTATAACTGCTCAAGATATGATCTGGGAAGCAGGGATTGAAATGTTAAAGAATGAAAATCCAGTCCAGGCATGGATGTCAGATATTAATTCTGGCCGGGTAATAATGGTTGACAGTTATCCGATTTCTCGGGCAGGGGTTGGTTTTACACAGCTATCTCTTGCCGTACCCAATGATTCAGTCATTGAGAGTATTGATGATCTGAATTCCAATCATAGAATTGCAACTGAGTATGTTGGATTAGCAAAGAGATATTTTTTTTCACAAGGGATTACTCCTGACATTATGTATTGGCACGGATCTCTTGAGGCTGCCGGAGTGTTTGCTGATGCTATTTTGGAGAATGTTGAGACAGGCAGATCTTTGGAAGTTAATGGCTGGAAAATTATTGCCAGTCTGCCACGATCCCGTGCTTGTTTAATTGCCGATCCTAGACTCATGGATACGGAAAGTTGGCAGCTAGTTTTGCAATTTTCATTGGTACTAAGGTCTGTAATTGAGGCAAAAAAAAGAGTATTAATCTCTTTTAATGTTGATAATTCGCTACTTGATGATGCTTTGCGGATTTTGCCAGCGGCTGATAAACCAACAGTAAGTAGCTTGGCGGGAATTGATAAGTCGGCTGTTCAATCTGTTCTTTTTAAGAATTATGCCCCGCTTATTATGGCAAAACTTAAAAGAATAGGATGTACAGCGTTGTTTGGAAATGAAATTAGTTGGTATATCCAATAAATGTTTTTCTCTGTTTAACGGCTATTTTCAGTAGCCGTTTTTTTATTGACTTTTTTACAGTGTTATGTTATTTTTTCAGGACAGCAAAAGAAAGGAGAAATGAGCTATGAGTTTGATTGTTCTATTTACAAATGGAGATGCCAGTCTGAGCAGGATTAAAGGTTTATTGGGTAATTTTTCGGAAAACGCCTTTCGCTGCGATAAGCTTTTTGGAGATTCTTTTGCAATTTTATTTATTGTTTCTGAAAAAGATATAAAAGAATTAGCCGCAAAACTCCATCAAGAAGGGGTTAAAAAAATTTTTATAATCCCCAATGTGGAAGAATACCAGGCTTAATTTGAAAAATCCGGCGGAATTCAAAAATTTCCGCTTTTTTATTTTTTATGTTATAATTTATAAGATGAAAACTAAAGAATTTTATAAATTTTTAGAATATTTGGGCCGAAAAAACATCGTTTGGGCACCTCAAGCTATTGATGGGGAGTTGGCAGTGGAAAAAGTTTCTGATCCAAAAAAAGTTAAACTTACAAGTGAACTTCCTCTACATTCTTTTAAAAAAATTTTAGTGCCACCTGACGAGGTGCTTTTTAATTATCAAAAAAATAAGATAAAGACGGAAATTAAAGTTTTAAATCAGGTAATTTTTGGCTTGACTATTCCGGATTTGAAAGCTGTAACCTTTTTAAGCCAAGTTTTTGCCAAAGATCCTTATTTTCAAAAAAGAATAAAAAAAACATTGATTATCGGACATAGTTTGGTTTCAGTTGATAATTTTCAGTTTTTTATGGAAAAGTTTGAAGAGGATATATTAGAGCATTTGAAATTTGATATTTTTTTGGCGGTTAAAAAAAATAAATTCGCCGTTTATACCGGTTCGGAAGACGGACAAAGGACTCTTGATGACTTTGGTTATAAAGAATATGAACATATTGAGTATGTCGGACCGATTCGCGAAGAAGGGCCTGATGCCCAAATGCTAAGAATAAGGGAAAAATTTTATAATGATTCTGAAATTTGGCGTGAGCTTGGAGAAAAATGTATTGAATGCGGAAAATGTGCTTTAGTTTGTCCTACTTGTTTTTGTTATGATATTTATGACCAGCCGGATTTTAAAAAAAATTCGGGTAGCCGCAAAAGACGCTGGGCTACTTGTTTTTATACTGATTTTTCCGAAGTTGCCGGAATTGAAACAAGTAAAATGAAGCCAAAATTCTTAAAAGATACGTCAAGCCGAATTCGTTTTTGGTATGAACATAAATTTGTTCGCTGTCCTGACCAATTTTCCATATCTGGCTGTGTCGGTTGCGGCAGATGTTCAAAAGTTTGTCCGGTAGGAATTGATATTAAAAAGGTGTTGCAACAAATCCTGAAAGGAAAAGTTAAATAATTTTAAATTTATATAAAATTTTAAAAATCCATTTGAAGAGTATGATATAAATTAGGCAGATTTCAGATATTAGATTTAAAATTTAAGATATTAGATATTAGATATTAGGTATGCTAAATCCTTATATACCAAAATTAGTCAGAGTAAAAAAAATCAAACGGCAAACGCTTGATACCATGCTGTTTACTTTTGAATTTATTGAAAACAATGATAAAAATAATTTTTCTTTTATTCATGGGCAGTTTCTAATGGTTGGGCTGCTTGGAAAAGGGGAAGCGGCTTTTGACATCTGTTCTTCAGCTGTTGATTTTTTAACATTTGAACTTTCAATAAGAAAAGCCGGTTTTTTGACTCAGGAATTGCATAAACTTAAAATTGGAGATAAGGCTACTGTCCGCGGGCCCTTTGGCAACGGTTTACCGCTTAAAAATTTTAAAGATAAAAGCCTGCTTTTAATCGGCGGTGGTTGCGGTTTTGTAACTGTCCGATCTTTTGTCATGGATTACCTTAAAGGCAGTCTTGGTGTAAAAAACTTAAATGTATTTTATGGTTGTGCAACTGAAGAAAATTTGCTGTTTAAAGATGAGTATCCAAAATGGCGGAAAAAAGTCGGTCTTGATATTGCCCTGTCCAATTCTTCAAAAAATTGGCAAGGAAAAAGAGGAATGATTACCGAACTTTTCAACAAAGGTCAGGATTTTACCGATACGGTTGCCTTAATTGTCGGTCCGCCGATAATGTATAAGTTTGTAATTGAAGAGCTTTTGAGTCGCGGAGCAGAAGAAAGTGATATTTATTTATCGCTTGAGCGCCGGATGTACTGCGGAATCGGCGTTTGTCAGCATTGTGCGATTGGGCCTTATTATGTCTGCAAGGATGGGCCAGTTTTTTCTTGGCAACAGCTTAAAAATATACCGAATGCGATATGATAAATATTTTTTTAGGATCAATTGTTATAATTTTTATTTACATGCTTTTTGGTTTCGTTTTTTCCTTGATATTAAAAAAGAATAGCATTGTTGATGTGATGTGGGGAATCGGTTTTATAGTTTTGAGCCTTTACAGCTTGTTTTTCTTTAGTGATTTTTCAGTAACTCAGTTATTAGTAACTTTTTTGGTTATAATTTGGGGATCAAGACTGTCAATTCATATTTTTACTCGTAATTTTAAAAAACCGGAAGATCCGCGTTATCAAAAATGGCGGAAAGAATGGGGTAAGCACGTTGCAATAAGGAGTTTTTTTCAAATTTTTATGCTTCAAGGCATTTTACTTTTATTGATTGTTTCTCCTATACTTTTTATTAATTCTTCAAAACAAGATAATAGTTTGTTTTTTTGGTTGGGGATTTTAATTTGGTTTTTTGGTTATTTTTTTGAAACAGTGGGGGATTACCAGCTTAGGCAATTTATAAAGAAGCCTGAAAATAAAGGAAAGCTGATGACTTTTGGATTGTGGAAATATACGCGTCATCCCAATTATTTCGGTGAAAGCCTGATTTGGTGGGGTTTTTGGTTGATTTCTTTGACAACACCTTATGGTTTGTATCTTGTTTTCAGTCCCTTGATTATAACTTTTCTTTTACTTAGAGTTTCAGGAATTCCGCTTTTGGAGGAAAAATACAAAGGCCGGCCGGACTGGGAAGATTACAAGAAATCAACAAGCGCTTTCATACCGTGGTTTCCCAAAAAAGCCGGTTTATAGAATATGAAAAAAAAGATTGTAAGAGTGAATGATAAAATGCAAAAAAAATATCAATACGAATTAGTTGAACCGATTGGCAAAAATTTTGATCAGGAATTCAGACCGGAGCTTACTCCGAAACAAATGCTTGAACTAGGAGTTTTTGGTGGCAAGTATATGACTGACTGTAAAAAGGAGTTTCCTTCAAATTGGTTTAAAAAAGCTAGTTTTTGTTCCAAACGCCATGATCCAAAAATTAATTTTTTTGGCGTTAATGCCAGCCAGCCTTTATCGGTTTGGCGTAGAAAAGGTTGGATTTACAATGAAGATCCCCGAGGCTGGTTTCAATGGTATTGCCGCTATTATATGGGACGAAGAATTCCAAATGAGGACAAGAGGCAGGTTAAGCGCTGGAAAGCTTTTAAAAGACATTGGTTTGCTGTAAGAAATAATTGTCTTCAAAGCGATTTCGGTTGCCGGAGAAAGCAAAGGCAGGCATTAATGCACTGGGCTTATGATAGTCGAAAAATTTAATTATTAAATTATTTACCAACAGCTTCTATAAATTATAAATTTTTTTATGCATATACCGGACGGATTTTTAAGCAATCAAGTAAATTTAAGTTTTATTGCCGGAAGTATTTTTGTCGGTAGTTTTGCCTTAAAGAAAGTAAAAGATTCATTATTTTGTAAAACAAAAGTTTTTTCTGGACAATTGGCAACCAATGTCGGATTGAATATTGACCAAGGTCAGTTGAATTTCAGCTTGCAAGATCAGGCAAATAAAAAGATTCAAAAAATGGCATTAATTGCCGCATTTATCTTTGCCGCCCAGATGATTAATTTTCCCGTCGGCAATGGAACTTCCGGACACTTGATCGGCGGAGTGCTGGCGTCAGTAATTTTGGGTCCTTGGGCCGGAATGTTGATGGTATCAGCGGTTTTGGCGGTTCAGGCTTTGGTGTTTGGAGACGGCGGCATTATTGTAATGGGCGCAAATATTTTCAATATGGGTATTGTAGCTGCTGTTGGCGGCTATTATATCTATTTTTTTCTAAATAAACTGACTAAAAATAAATATTTGCCAATTTTTTTCGCCAGTTTTTTTTCAGTTCTTTTGGCGGCAATATCATGCTCAATTCAGTTAGCGTTAGCGGGAACAATTAAGTTAAGTTTGGTAATGCCAAATATGGTGTCAATACATATTCTAATCGGACTGGGAGAAGCTTTAATCACTATTTTGGCAATAAAATTTTTATTTAAAGAATTATATGAACAGGAAAAATAAAATAATTTTAGCTATTATTTTGTTAATTGGCGGGGGTTTTTCAATTTTTGCCTCAAGTTTACCGGACGGATTGGAAAAAGTCGCAGAAGACAAAGGTTTTATTGAAAATGGTTATAATATTGTTTTCGGAATTATACCCGACTATACTGTTCCTAAAATTAGCTATGAATCTTTAGCCGTTAGTTTAGCCGGTGTTTTTGGAGTGCTTTTGACTTTTTTTACAATTATGCTTTTAGGAAGAATAATAATAAAATTTTCCAAATATGAAAAATAGAGTATTATTTGTTTTCTTGTTTTCTTGCTTTTTTGTTTTTTTATTTTCCGGTTGTCAGGTTGAAGAAAATTATGTTACCGAGTATGGCTTCAGTGATAATCTATTAGCAAATTCTCGTATTCAATCAAAACCAAATGGAGTTTTTATTGAGGTTCCTTTTGTTGATTTTAGTTGTGAAACAGAAACTTTTAGGGCAGTATTAAACAGAAGCAAAATAAAAAGAGAATTTTCTTTAATAATAAGCGGCACGGAAACAGAAGAAAGATGTAATAAGTTGTTTTTTGCTGAAATTTTGGGAGTTTCTCCCGGGAAATATTCCCTTAAAGTGATTTATGAAAAAACAGAAGAAGAGAGACTTGATGTTTTCTATGAAAAGTTTGAAATTAAATAATAAATCAGATATGGCTATAATAGTTTGTAAATTCAAAGATGTTTCTAATTATTTTTTTAAAAATCTATGAAAAAAATTTTATTGAAAAAAAAATCGCTGATCAAAATTTTATATTTATCATCACTTATTTTTTTAGTTGCAATTTTAACAGGGGGATGTTTAAATGTAAAAAATATAGGTAAAAGCGGTTTACTTTTGGATATTGAAATTAACGATGAATGGCCGTGTAAAGAAGTACAGGATTATTGCTTTATCCGTCCCTGTGGTCCTGGACCTAACAATCGTAATACCTGTATTGAAGATCCGATTGTCCCCAGAATATGTCATTACACTTGTCAAACAGATGCTGAATGTCCGAAATATTTTACCTGCAGCGGAGAATTGGAATGTTTTTGGGGAAGTGCTATTCAAGAAAAAAAAATTTGCTTGCCTAATTTAAAAAATGATGCAGTTTTTAATTCATATTATTCAAAATTGGAAAGCAATTGCAGAAACATGTTTAGAGATGCGGATATTGTTAATTGTTGTATTGAATCTGCAAAACAGATGCAGTCCGGAGAATTTTTATTAGCGCTTAATAAAAAGAATTCCTCGATTGGCGGTTTATTTTTGAGTGATAGCGGTTGCCAGAAAGGTTTTCAGTCCAACGCACTTACCTGTGATGGCAGTTATGTTTGGTGCCAGCCGGAAAATTAGTAATTTAATAAAGCAGTCATTAAGATAAATCGTCTAATTTTAAGTTTAATAGTCAATATGTGTTTAACAGCGCCTGTTAAAATAAAAAAAACAAAAGGAATTGAAGCTGAAACGACCAACGGCAGAAAAATTAATACCTCAATAGCCGGCAAGGTAAAAGTCGGTGATTGGGTTTTGGCGAATGCAGATTTAGCAATAAAAAAAATTTCAGCAAAAGAAGCTAAAGAAATTAAAGGTTATTTAAAATAAAAAATTGTTGAATTATTTTTGTTTGGGAACAAATTTGTCAGATGAAAACAGCAAGTAGTGGCAAATGGTGATAATTTTTTCAGGAATGAAATAAATTGTGGTGGGATTATTTTTTTATTGTCTTGTGTTATTAAAAAAACACTGGCTTTTTATCTGCCAGTGATGGTATTGCTATAAAAGTAGTCGGACCCGCGGTATTTTAGGTTCGCGAGTAAGACTGATAGTTGGTGGATTTGTTCCTTTTTGTCTATATGATTCAAGAATAGAACCATATAATTCAAGCAATCTTAATGCTCTAATCATTCTTTCTTTAAGCTCAGGGTTAAATTTAAATTCTGGGCGAGTATCTTTCTTTTCACCAAAGTATTGACATCTGCTAGGCGAACCTTCACAGACAATTTTTCCGTCTTTTTCTAATGGTCTAAGATGACGAAAATTACTTATTAGTTCTGTCAGGCCAAATTCTAAAGTATGTCCGTCAGGAGTTTGGTCTAAAAGATCAAACAAAAGTACACAATTTGTATAAGGAACGTCTCTGCCACATTTGTCACATAAGCGAGGTGCAATTTCATTTTCCATAATCAAATCCTTTATTTTAATGGAAAGAGCTAATGTAAAATATGTAAGTTGTAGAAATATCTTGCCTTTTCTTATTGGGTTTGTCAAGTGGTGTAACAGGGGCATTCTTAACCAGATGGAGCAAGGACTTTTGATTTTTCAGCTTGTTTAAGCTTATAAATAAACATATTAATTAATAAATTATTAAAAATATGAAAAAAGGAATTTATTTAGTTTTAATTACAGCAGTAATTTCCGGCTTTGCCAATTTTTTCAATAAATTTGGAATGCAGGCATTGGGTAAAGATGCTTTTCAGTATACAACATTAAAAAATGTGGCTGTTGCCTTGTTTTTATCTATGGCTATTTTAACGCCCCTGCTTTTACCTAAGCTCAGAATCTTAAAAAGCAAAGACTGGCAAAGGCTAGTGCTTATAGGTTTGGTGGGCGGAAGTATTCCTTTTCTTTTATTTTTTAAAGGATTAAGTATAACCTCTTCGGTTTCCGCATCATTTATCCATAAAACTTTATTTATTTGGGTGGCAATTTTAGCATGGCCGATTTTAAAAGAAAAGCTTACCAAGTTGCAATTTTTAGCTTTAGGCATATTGCTTTTTGGCAATGTAGTTTTTGAAGGCTTTAAAGGAATAAGCTGGGGAGTAGCTGAAACAATGATATTAATTGCAACTTTGATGTGGGCTGTTGAAAATGTAATTGCAAAAATCAGTTTGAAAAATATGGATTCAATAATTTTGGCATGGGGCCGGATGTTTTTCGGCGGGATAATTTTGATTGGCTTTTTGGTTGCAACCAATAATATTTCGGGAGTATTAAGCATGAATTTTAATCAATTTGGCTGGCTTCTTTTGGTTTCAATATTTTTAACCGGCTACGTCATTACTTGGTATTCGGCTTTGAAACGCCTGCCTGCTACGACAACCGCTTCTTTTTTGGTGTTAGCTTCGCCAATTACAGCTTTTTTAAATTCGGCGTTTGTGAGTCATAAAATGACTAGTCAGTATATTTGGGGAGCAGTGATAATTTTAGGCGCGGTATTATTGTTTGCCGTTGCCAATAAGAGTTTTTTTTCATTGCGAGGAGTAGCTAAAAAAAGCGGCGAAACAACGGTAATATAAAATATGAATTTTAATCAACAACTTAATGGATCCTTACTTGCCGCGCGCTACGCTTATATGCCCAACAAACTTCGGTATTGCGGCGGTGATTCAAATTCTGAATTGTTTGAATACGCGGCATCAGATCAAAGTGATAAAGGGTTGCAAGAAATGCTTAAAGAATTTGAAACCATGTTTCCCTACCTTCATCTGATTGCCGAAGCTAACCAAATTGCAGACCCTTTTAATTATAAGGTAGTTGAAGCTTATTGGATTGGCAATAATTTGCTTGAAAATGTGAATATGAAGAATTTTTACTACTATATGGTTGATGAACAGAAATTAAAAAAGAAATTCAAATCGGCAGTTTTGGAAAAAGTTTTCGGTAAGATTCCGCTTGGCGCAAAACCCCACCACAGTTTTCATGTATTTAATATTCCAAAAAGAACCGGCCATTATCCGGTAGAGCATAGTTTAAAGACAATGGATGAGTGCAGGGTTGGTTGGGGAAAAATTTTAAATTTTAAATTCCAAGAAAATTTTAAATTCCAAATGACAAAAAATATAACAATTAAATATCAGCCGTTAGTTTTAGAGGGAGATAAGCTAGAACTTGGTGGAGTAATAGAAAAAGAGGTGCTTTGTGAAATTAATGACAAGACATTTATTAAAGAGCCGAAAGTCGGCGACTGGGTGTCATTGCACTGGGGCTGGGTTTGTGATTTTTTAACTGAACATCAGGTTAAAAATCTTGAAAAATGGACAAAATATAATTTAGAATTATTGAATTTAAATTATGTCTAAAAAAGAAAAAAAACCAAAAATTGCCATTGTCGGCCTTACTTGCTGTGAAGGCTGTGAGTTTGCGGTTTTGGATTTGCATGAAAAATTTTTGGAATTGGCAAATTATTTAGATATAGCCGAATTTAGAATGATAAAGGATGACCCGCCAAAAACCGGACCTTATGATATTTGTTTTGTTGAAGGCTCGGTTGTTACCAAAAAAAATGAAAAAACTCTTAAAGAATTGCGCCGTGTATCTAAAAAGCTGATTGTTTTGGGAAATTGCGCCCATACCGGCGGGGTTCATCGGATGAAAAATTGGATTGGCAGAATAAAGGCTTTGGGCGAAGTTTATGACAAACCAAGGAAAATAGACAATCCGCCGATTTTGCCGATTTCTGATATTGTAAAAATTGATTTTGTAATACCCGGTTGTCCGGTAAGTGCAGAAGAATTTTTAATGGTTATAAAACAGATTTTAGCCGGCAGTAATCTGCAAATTCCTCAAAATCCGGTTTGTTATGAATGCCAGATTAAAGGCTATAAGTGCTTGCTTCAGAAAGGTGAACTTTGTTGCGGTCCGGTAACTTTGGGCGGCTGCGGGGCAGTATGTCTTAAAGCCGGTCAGCCTTGTTGGGGTTGCCGCGGCCTGATTGAAGAGCCTGATGTTGAAAAATTTGTTAAAAATTGTTTTTTGAACAACCATCCGATTGGTGAAATTACCAGAGTGCTGGAAATTTTTGGAATCAAAGATGACTGGGCTGAGCAGGCTTTTAAGGAATGGAAAATAAAACAAACGCCGAAAGATTTGGCAGTGGTTAAGCCGGGTAAATTAATGAAAAATAAAGGTTATTAACCCTTTTTGGCTCCTCGGCTCGGTCCAGCACCTATTATACTGTTTGCAATTAAACCAAAAAACCTATTTAATTTTTTAAAATTATTTAACGCTTTTATTCATTGATAGGTAAAATAGGTGCTGGACACTCGCTCTACGTCGCCAATAAAAAAATGACAAAAAAGCTAGCGGTAATTGAAAAAGTTAACAAGCAGTTAACAGTCAAAAAAACGTAATATAAATTATTCAATTTTTTAAGTAAATTTATGAAAATAAAAATAGAACATATCTCTAAAATGGAAGGTCACCTGGATTTTGTCGGACATATTTTGAATGGAGATGTGGCAAAGGCTAAAATTGAAACAACCGAAGGAGTTCGGCTTATTGAAAGTATTCTGGTTGGCCGGAAATTTTATGACGTGCCGATTATTACTGCAAGGATTTGCGGCATTTGTCCGGTAGTTCATTCTTTAAATACTTTAAAAACTATTGAGAATGCTTTTGAAATAAAACCCTCTTTACAGACCATTAAGCTGAGAAAATTAATGGAACTTTCTCAGATAATACATAGTCACGCTTTACATCTTTATTTTTTGTCTATGCCTGATTTTTATGGAGTGCGTGATGATTTGGATTTTATCAAAAAGCATCCGACTCAAGCCTCGGCCGCAATTAATTGCAGGAAATTTGCTTTGAAGGTTTTAGATGTAGTGGCCGGTCGGGCAATTCATCCGATTGCTTGCGAAGTCGGCGGTTTTAAGGTTTTGCCAAAAAGAAACCAACTTAAAGAATTGCTTAATATGTATGAAGAGGCAATGATGTCGGCAATGGAACTGGTTTTATTTGCTGCAAAACTTCCTTATCCTAAATTTGAAAGAAAACAAGAATTTGCCAGCCTTTATCAAGACAAGGAATATTCAATTTATGACGGTGATGTAAAATTTTTAAGTGGCCAAAAAGTAAAGGCGAAAGATTACGGTAAAATAATTGCTGAATATCAGCTTTTGGACTTTGCTGCCAAGCGGGCTGACTATCAGGGTAAAAGTTTTATGGTTGGTGCTTTGGCGCGATTGAATATTAATCATTCAAGATTGAGCAGTGAAGCAAAAAAAATTGTGATAGATTTAAAATTAAGTTTTCCGATAAACAATACTTTTTTTAATGTTTTAGCACAGGCAATTGAACTTGTTCATGCAACTGAAATTTCCGGCGAGATTCTGCGTGATTTAGTTAAGAATTTAAAACCGGAAGAAAGCTTAAACAACAGGCTAAAATTAATTGCCAATGCTAACCCAAAAAATAAGAAGACAATTGGGTATTCTGTTATGGAAGCGCCAAGGGGAATTTTATATGATATGTTGGAAATCGCTGCCGACGGTACCATCACCAAAGCTGACATTATCACTCCAACAGTTCAATTTTTAAATAATATTGAGCAAGATCTAAAAGTGTATTTACCTGATTTAAGGAAGTTAAAAAAAGAAACTCGCGAGCTTAAAATAAAAAAATTAATTCGCGCTTACGACCCTTGTATTTCTTGCGCTACTCATTAGCGGAATTTTGACCGATGACTTATTTATACCAACAGTTAATTAAATATTTAAAAAATTAAATTATAGATAGTATGTTACAGAATATTTTATTTTTAGTTTTATTAATTGCTATTTCCGGATTTTTTTCCGCTTCTGAAATTGCCATTTTTTCTTTATCTCCTGCTAAAATAAAATCATTAGAGAAAAAAAAATTAAAAAGAGCAAAAAAACTTGCGGCCCTCAAAGCAAAACCGCAAAGACTTTTAATTAATATTCTAATAGGTAATAATTTAGTTAACATCAGCGCTTCTGCCTTGGCGACGATTGTGGCTTATGAATATTTTGGTTCTGCCGGTCCGGCGATTGCAACTGGTATTTTGACAATTTTAATTTTAGTTTTTGGCGAAATCGGTCCTAAAAGTTTTGCCAGCACTCATTCAGAAGGTTTTGCCTTGGCGGCAGTTCCGGTTTTATCTTTTTTGGATAAGGTTTTATGGCCGGTAATTTCTTTTTTTGAAAAATTTAATAAAAAGGCCTTAAGTTTTTTTTCCAGTGGAAGAAAACATCCTTCAGTAAGTGAAGATGAAATAAAAGCTTTAACTGA